>NZ_PSVU01000109.1:0-1771 GCF_002932515.1 Rathayibacter sp. AY1D5 | reverse complement strand
TGGGGGTCGTCCAGACGACGGTGCCGTCCGGATGGAGGGCGTAGGTCCAGCGGTCGCCGTGGCGGACGTGGTGGTGCGCGACGCAGAGCGAGGCCAGGTTGCCGAGGGCGGTCTCGCCTCCGTTCCGCCACTCGAGGGTGTGGTCGGCCTCGGCCGTCGAGGACGAGCGGGTGCAGCCGGGGAACCGGCAGGTCCGGTCGCGCAGCTGCAGCTGGAGGCGCATCCGAGGGGGCGGGACGCGGAGGGTCCTGCCGACCGACGTCACCACTCCCGTGTCCGGATCGGTCAGCACCCGCGTGAAGGCGGCCGCCGTGCGCACGAGCTCCCGGGCGACGTCGGCGGGGACTAGGCCGTAGCCGTCGAGTTCGGCCGGCGCGTCGTCGAGGCCGACCGCGGTGCTGGCGGCGAGGGTGAGGCGCACGTCGGCGCGGACTCCGGAGACCGAGGCGGGGCTTCCGAGAACAGAGGCGGGGATTCCGCTCGCTCCTTCGCCCGAGGATCCGTCTGCGGAGATGTCGCCGTCGATGAGCAGATCGACGAGTGCGTCGGCCCGCAGCTGCGCGAGCGTCCGGCCGTCGCCGAGGGAGATGTCAGCGTCTCCACCGGCGCCGTCACCCGTCTCCGCGCCGAGCCCGGCACCAGCACCAGCACCAGCACCAGCACCAGCGTCTGTTCCCGCACCGACTGCTACCCGGGCATCGCCACGGGCACCAGCACCGCCCTGTGCAGTCGCAGTCGCAGTCGCAGTCGCAGTCGCAGTCGCAGTCGCAGTCGCAGTCGCAGTCGCAGTCGCAGTCGCAGTCGCACTCGCACCTGCACCTGCACCTGCACCTGCACCGAACCCGATCCCCGCCGCGTCCGCCCCGTCGCGGAGCGAGCGGGCGATGCGGTCGAGACGGTTGTAGGCGCCGACCGCGACCGGGGCCGGCAGCAGGGCGCAGAGCGTGGCCATGCCGTCGGCCTCGGCGCCGAGCCACACGCTGCGGTCCTCTCGGGCGCGGGCGTGGCGCTCGGTGAACGGCTGCTCGTGCAGCTCGTCGCGCAACCGCGCCACGGTCCGGCGGAGCTGGGTGGGCGTCTGCGAGAGCGCCGCGGCGGCCGCCCGCTCGTCGAAGGACGCGCGCGACGGAGCGGGGAGGGTCGCGGCGGCGGCGCAGACGACCTCGCCGGCCTCCCAGAGGATCCGGGCCTCGGCCAGGAGGGTGCGGGTCGCCGGGAGGTCCTCGATGAGGAGCCGAGCGTGCTCGAGACGCCGAGACGCCACGCGCTCCGACATCCCGAGCGCCGTCGCGAACTCGGCTCGGATCGAGCGCTCCACGAGGTCTCCCGCCTCGCTCCGGGAGAGACGACTCCCCCGCGCGAACGACTCCGGCACGAGCAGCGCCGCCCGGTACGCCGTGTGCAGGGCGACGGCCCCCGCGAGCAGCACCGGTGCCGAGGAGCGGGCGAGCCCCGCCGCGAGACCGGCGAGCGCGCGCACCGCGTCGAGCGTCTGCGCCGTCTCGCCCGCGCGCACCGCCTCGACCGCCTGCGCCGCGTCACCCGAACTTCTCATACGTGTATTGAATCAGCGACCACCGACATCGGGCCGGGGCCCGTGACCAGGATCGGGACAACGGAGCCGGTACCCCGCCTGTGGAGGGACGAACCGCCGGCGAGCGCGGGCTCGCACACCGCTGTACGCGCGAGTCCTGAGCCGAGCACCAGCCCGCGCCGCCCACCCCGCTCGAACCCGTCCGCTCGAACCGGGGCCGCTCGAACCCGCCCCAAC
>NZ_PSVU01000108.1:0-1807 GCF_002932515.1 Rathayibacter sp. AY1D5 | reverse complement strand
TTGAGGGTCGCCGTTGCGTTCCCGAGGCTGACGCGGTCCGTCGCCGGGTTTCGCAGGCGCCTCGTGCGACCCATTGAGGGTCGCCGTCACGCTCCAGGGCACCGGAGTGGGACGCGGGCTGGCCCTCGGGCCGGTCCTGCGCATGCCGGAGCCGCTGCCCGAGCCCGAGGACACCGCCAGCACCCGCAGCATCGCTCAGGAGGAGGAGCGCGCCGTCTCGTCGCTCTCCGCCACCGCCGCGACGATCCGCCACCGAGGCGAGCGGGCCGGCGGCTCGGCGAAGGACGTCCTCGACGCCCAGGCCCTGATGGCCGAGGACCCGTCCCTCGCGGACGACGTCAAGGCGCGGATCGCCGGGGGCAAGACCGCGGAGCGCGCCGTGCACGAGGCCTTCGCCGGCTTCCGCGACCTGCTCGTGGCGATGGGCGGCTACATGGCCGAGCGCGCGACCGACCTCGACGACGTCTCGCAGCGCGTCGTGGCGCACCTGCGCGGCGTCGCCGCTCCCGGCGTCCCCGAGTCGGACGAGCCGTTCGTGCTCGTCGCCCGCGACCTCGCTCCGGCCGACACGGCGCTGCTCGACCTCGAGAAGGTCCTCGGCCTGATCACCAGCGACGGAGGGCCGACCTCGCACACGGCGATCCTCGCCCGGGAGAAGTCGATCACCGCCATCGTCGGCACCACCGGCGCCCTCGACCTGCGGGACGGCCAGCTCGTCATCCTCGACGCCACCTCCGGCGTCGTGACGGTGAACCCCTCGGACGCCGAGATCGGCGCCGCGAAGTCCTCGATCGCCGAGCGCGCCGAGATGCTCGCCGCACCGGTCGTCCCCGGCGCGCTGGCAGACGGCCACGCCGTGCCGCTGCTCGCGAACCTCGGCTCGGCCGACGGCGCTGCGAACGCGGTCGAGCTCGGCGCCGAGGGAGTGGGGCTGTTCCGCACCGAGTTCCTCTTCCTCGACGCGAAGGAGGCGCCCTCGGTCGCCGAGCAGGCGGAGCAGTACACGCGCCTGCTCGCTGCGTTCCCCGGCCGCAAGGTCGTCGTCCGCGCGCTCGACGCCGGCGCCGACAAGCCGCTGAGCTTCCTCAACGACGACCACGAGGAGAACCCGGCCCTCGGTCTCCGCGGACTGCGCGCCCTCCGCGCCAGCGAGCAGATCCTCCGCGACCAGCTCACCGCCCTCGCCCAGGCCGACGCCGCCACCGACGCCGACCTCTGGGTCATGGCGCCGATGGTCGCAACCGTGGACGAGACCCGCTACTTCACCTCGATGGCGCGGGAGCTCGGCATCCGTACCGCCGGAGTGATGGTGGAGGTCCCCTCCTCCGCCCTGCTCGCCGACCGCATCCTCGGAGTCGCGGACTTCGCCTCGATCGGCACCAACGACCTGACCCAGTACACGCTCGCCGCCGACCGCATGCTCGGCACGGTCTCGGCGTTCCAGGACCCGTGGCACCCGGCCGTGCTCCGCCTCGTCGGCGAGGTCGGCCGCGCGGGAGCGGCGCTGGGCAAGCCCGTCGGGATCTGCGGAGAAGCCGCCGCCGACCCGCTGCTCGCCGTGGTCCTCGTCGGCCTCGGCGCCACCACCCTCTCGATGTCGCCGTCGGCTCTCGCCGACGTCCGCGCCGAGCTGGCCGAGCACACCCTCGACGACGCCAAGCGGTACGCGGAGCTCGCTCTCGCCGCCGACAGCGCCGCCGACGCCCGTTCGGCGGTCACCGAGGCGATCGCCGCCTCCTGATCCCGGATCACCAGCCCCACCCCCCTGCACCACCCCGCCACTCGGGAGCCGGGACGCCTCAGGAGC
>NZ_PSVU01000107.1:0-1896 GCF_002932515.1 Rathayibacter sp. AY1D5 | reverse complement strand
AGAGCCCCATGCAGCGCGACGTCTCGGCCCACCTGACCCTCGACGTCGCGGCTCCGGCCGCCCTCGTCCTCTCGATCGCGGTGGCCGACGCGTACGGGGCGGAGGAGTCGCTGACGCTCACCGTCGACGGCCGCCCGCTCGCCGCTCGCGAGGTGATCGACCAGCACGGCACCCGGCTGCACGTGCTCGACGCGCCGGTCGGGCACCTCGTCGTGGACTACTCCGCGCGCGTCCTAGGACGCCTCGATCCGCTCGAGGGCGACGAGGTGGACCGGCTGCGGTACCTGCGGCCGAGCCGCTACGCCGAGTCGGACGTGCTGTGGGCGACGGCCCGGGCCGAATTCGCCGGCCTCGCCGGGGCGGACCTCCTGCACGCGGTGAGCTCCTGGGTCGGCACGCGGCTGGCGTACGTCCCCGGCTCGAGCCTTCCGACGGACGGGGCCGAGCGGACGCTGCTCGCCCGCCGCGGCGTCTGCCGCGACTTCGCGCACCTCGTCGTCGCCCTCCTCCGTGCGCTGGACGTGCCCGCCCGACTGGCGGCCGTGTACGCCCCGGGACTGCAGCCGATGGACTTCCACGCGGTCGCGGAGGCCTGGATCGAGGGGGAGTGGCGGGCGGTCGACGCGACGACGCTCGCGCCGCGGTCGAGTCTCGTGCGGATCGCGACGGGACGCGACGCGGCCGACACCGCGTTCCTCGGCGTCTACGGCGGCATCGCGACGCTGCGCGAGCTGACGGTCGGCGCCGTGGCCGACGTGCTGCCGGGCGACGACCTCGACCGGCCCGTCTCGATCGGCTGAGCGGGCGGCCGAGGCCGGCTACTCCGACTCGACGAAGCGCCGCCAGGCCCAGATCGACGTGCACACCGCGCTGAAGGCGACGACGGCGAAGAGCACCGGACCCGCTCCGCCGTCGGTCGACCAGGACGCGATGGTCGGGGTGAGCAGCACGAACAGCACGGTCGTCGCGAGGAGCGTGAGCCCGAGCCAGAGCAGCGGGGACCAGCGCAGGATGCTGCGGCCGGCGGGGCGCCCGACCGGGAACAGCAGCACCACGCTCGAGCCGACCGAGATCAGCGTGGTCGCGCTGAGCACCTCCGCGGCGAGCACGGAGCCGAACGAGCCGTCGGGCGGGACCACGGCGGAGGCGCCCCAGGCGAGTCCGGCGAGGCCCAGCAGCGAGACGACGCGGACGGTGGAGAGCTTCGCCCGGTCGACGGCGGATGCGCCCTCGGGGAGGACGAGGCCGATCACCACGCCGAAGAGGAGCGCCGGGTCCAGTCCCGCGAAGCGCGAGACGAGAGCGGCCGCCGCGACCAGGAGCAGCGCGCGCGGAGCGGCGACGACGCCGATCCCGCTGACGCCGATCCGTCGGCCGACCAGCGCGGGGACGGCGGCGGCGACCGCGTTGACCACGGCGACGGCCACGATGACGGCGATCAGCAGGCGCAGGTAGGCGGGCTGGCCGTCGACGCGTCCCGAGAGCAGGACGAGGCCGGCTGCGCAGCCGATCATCCCGACGACCATCAGGCGCGGCGAGGCGGGACCGGTGTCCGGCTTGTCGTCGTACTCGACGGCGGCGCGGTTGCGGCCCGTGAGGTGCCAGCTGCGTTCGGCACGGGGCGCGCGCCCGGCCGCGGCGAGGCGGGCCGGCACGACGACCAGGGCGAGCGAGAGCAGAGCGAGGGCGAGGGAGCGCATCCAGTCGGCCATCGAGACGACGGGCGATCCGGCTGACAGCGCGGTGGTCATCCCGGTCGCCGCGCTCCAGCCGCCCGGCTCGGATCCGGCGTCGGGGGCGGGCTGCGGCGGCACGTCACCGCCGTCCTGGTCGGGAGCCGGGACCGGTGCTGCGGTGGGCTCGGCGGTCGGCTCGTCCTCGGGCGCGGGCGCGGCC
>NZ_PSVU01000106.1:0-1975 GCF_002932515.1 Rathayibacter sp. AY1D5 | reverse complement strand
GCGTCAGACCGCGTCCCTCCCGCAGCCCGCCGCGCCGCAGCCCGCGCAGCAGCAGCCCGCTCCTGCTCCGGCCCAGCCCGCTGCTCAGCCGGTCGCCCAGCCGGCGGCTCAGCCGCTCCCGCAGCCGGTGACCGCTCCGGTCCTGGTGCCGACCAGCGGCGCCGTCGAGAACGCGATCTCGTACGCGATGGCTCAGCTCGGCGAGGAGTACGTCCTCGGCGGCATGGGCCCGGACCAGTGGGACTGCTCGGGCCTCACCAAGGCCTCGTACGCGTCCTCGGGCATCTACATCGGCACCCACTCGGCGACGAACCAGTACAACACCATGGCCGGCGCCGGCAAGCTCGTCCCCTACAGCCAGCGCCAGCGCGGCGACCTGATCTTCTGGGGTGGCGGCGGGGACTACTACCACGTGGCCATCTACCTCGGGAACAACCAGATCATCGAGGCCGCCGACTACGGCAAGCCCGTGCGCATCTGGAACACCTGGGGCACGCCCGCCGGCATGGTCGGCCGCCCGGCCGCCTGAGCCGCGGCCGCACCGCACAACGAGAGAACCCCCTCCTGTCGAGACGACGGGAGGGGGTTCCTTCGTTGATGCGAGGGGTCAGTGACCCTCTTCGGCCAGCTTCTTGATGCCGTCCTGGACGATCTGCTCCGCCTCGGCGGCGTCGCCCCACGCGTCGACCTTGACCCACTTGCCGGGCTCGAGGTCCTTGTAGCGCTCGAAGAAGTGCTTGATCTCGTTCTTCGTCTGCTCCGGGACGTCGCCGATGTCCTGGATGTGCTGCCAGCGCGGGTCCTTCGCGGGGACCACGATCACCTTCGCGTCGGAGCCGGCCTCGTCGCTCATGTTGAGCACGCCGACCGGGCGGACGGAGACGCCCACGCCCGGGAAGACGGGGTACTCGAGCAGCACCAGCGCGTCGACGGGGTCGCCGTCGAGGCCGAGGGTGTTCTCGAAGTACCCGTAGTCCGTCGGGTAGACGAAGGAGGTGAAGAGCACGCGGTCGAGGTAGACGCGACCGGTCTCGTGGTCGACCTCGTACTTGTTGCGGCTCCCCTTGGGGATCTCGACGACGACGTCGTATGCGGCCATGCTCTCTCCTTGAGTCGGTGGCGCCGTGAGCGGCGCATCGGCGGACGGATCGGCCTCCGGAACGCTCGCGCGGGTGCGCGCGCGGGAGGGGCGGATCGCTGGCATTACGTTACTTGATGTGCCCGATCGCCCCCGCCTGACCCCCGCTGTCGCCGATCTGCGGCGGGCGGTGCGCGAGAGCCTCGACGGGCTCGACCCCGGAGCGCTCGTGCTGGTCGCGCTGAGCGGGGGAGCGGACTCGCTCGCGCTCGCGGCGGCGGTCGCCTTCGAGGCCCCGCGGGGCGGGAGGCGGGCCGGCGCGGTGATCGTCGACCACGGGTTGCAGGAGGCGTCGGCGGAGGTCGCGCGGCGGGCCGCGGAGCAGGCGCACGGGCTGGGGCTCGCGCCGGTGCTGCGCGAGGTGGTGACGGTGTCCGCCGAGGGCGGTCCGGAGGCGGCCGCCCGCAGCGCGCGCTACCGCGCCTTCGACGACGCGCTGACCGCGACGGGCGCCGCCGCGATCCTCCTGGGCCACACCCTCGACGACCAGGCCGAGACGGTGCTGCTGGGCCTGGCACGAGGGGCCGGTGCGGCCTCGCTGCACGGGATGGCGCCGGTCAGCGGACCGCTGCGTCGGCCGATTCTGGGCCTGCGGCGCGAGACGACCCGCCTCGCCTGCTCCGACCAGGGGCTCGTGCCGTGGGACGACCCGCACAACGACGACCCCCGCTACTCGCGGGTCCGGGTGCGGAACCGCGTGCTGCCCGTGCTGGAGGACGAGCTGGGGCCGGGAGTGGCGCAGGCTCTGGCGCGCACCGCCGAGCAGCTGCGGGAGGACGGGGACGCGCTCGACGCGCTCGCCCTCGACTGGGCGCTCGAGCTGGTGGGCCAGGACGA
>NZ_PSVU01000105.1:0-2352 GCF_002932515.1 Rathayibacter sp. AY1D5 | reverse complement strand
CTGGCGGCCGAGCTTCGAGAGCTGGTACTGGGCGCCCTGCTCGTAGAACACGTTCACGTCGCCCTCGAAGAGCGAGAGGTGCGTGTGCATGCCCGAGCCGGGGTGCCCGGAGAGCGGCTTCGGCATGAACGTCGCGTAGACGCCCTGCTCGATCGCCACCTCCTTGATCACGGTGCGGAAGGTCATGATGTTGTCGGCCGTGGTGAGCGCGTCCGCATAGCGGAGGTCGATCTCGTTCTGGCCGGGGCCCGCCTCGTGGTGGCTGAACTCGACCGAGATGCCCAGATCCTCCAGCATGCGCACGGAGCGGCGGCGGAAGTCGTGCGCCGTGCCTCCGGGGACGTTGTCGAAGTACCCGGCGGAGTCGACCGGCTCCGGACCCTCGGCGCCGAAGGACGACGACTTGAGGAGGTAGAACTCGATCTCGGGGTGCGTGTAGAAGGTGAACCCGCGCTCGGCCGCCTTCGCAAGCGTGCGCTTGAGCACGTTGCGCGGGTCGGCGACGGCGGGCTGGCCGTCCGGCGTGGTGATGTCGCAGAACATCCGCGCCGTCGGGTCGATCTCTCCGCGCCACGGGAGGATCTGGAAGGTCGACGGATCCGGATGCGCGAGGACGTCGGCCTCGAAGGAGCGGGTGAGGCCCTCGATGGCGGAGCCGTCGAAGCCGAGCCCCTCCGCGAACGCGCCCTCCACCTCGGCCGGCGCGATCGCGACCGACTTCAGCGTGCCGACGACGTCGGTGAACCAGAGGCGAACGAATTTGATCCCTCGCTCTTCAATGGTGCGAAGAACGAAGTCCCGTTGCTTGTCCATCCAGACCCCTCCTGTTTCGACCCTCAGGCTACTGCCTCCGACCGGGGCCCGCGGGGCGCCCGAGGCGCGCCGTAGACTGGCGCCCATGTCAGCGCAGCCCGTGAAACGCGTTCGAACCCGCCACTTCCAGAACGCGAAGGACTCCGGTGTCCGCATCACCGGGCTGACCAGCTACGACCAGCTCACGGCGAAGATCTTCGACGACGCCGGGATCGACTTCCTCCTCGTGGGCGACTCCGCCGGCAACACGGTGCTCGGCTACGACACCACTCTGCCCGTCACCGTCGACGAGCTCATCCCGCTGGCGCGTGCCGTCGCCGGAGCCGTCGAGCGCGCCTTCGTCGTCGCCGACATGCCCTTCGGCTCCTACGAGTCGGGTGCCGACGACGCGCTGCACACGGCGTTCCGCTTCATGAAGGAGACGCACGCGCACGCGGTGAAGCTCGAGGGCGGAGTCCGCTCCGCCGAGCAGATCCGGCGCATCGTCGAGGCGGGCATCCCCGTGATGGCGCACATCGGCTTCACGCCGCAGAGCGAGCACGGGCTCGGCGGCCACATGGTCCAGGGGCGCGGCGAGGGTATCGAGCAGCTGCTCGCCGACGCGCGAGCCGTCCAGGAGGCCGGGGCGTTCGCCGTCGTCCTCGAGATGGTGCCCGCCGACGCGGCACGTCAGGTGACGGAGGAGCTGCGCATCCCGACGATCGGAGTCGGAGCGGGACCGCACGTCGACGGACAGCTGCTCGTGTGGACGGATTTCGCCGGATTCACCACCGGCCGCATCCCCCGCTTCGTGAAGCAGTACGCGGATCTGCGCGGCGTGCTCACCGGAGCGGTCACCGCGTACCGGGACGACGTGGAGTCCGGCGCCTACCCCGGCGCCGAGCACAGCTACGAGTAGCCGCGGTCAGCGGTCCTCGGCGGCGTCCTCCTCGGCCCATTTGCGGCTGTTCTCGTGCAGCCGCTCGAGGGCGTGCTCCGCCTCCTCGCGAGAGGAGAAGGGCCCCACCCGGTCGACGGAGGGGGACACGAATCCCTGCTCCACCGTGCCGGCCTTGAGGTTGTACCACCAGGAGTTCGCGTCGCCGTCAGCCATGCCGCGATCCTACGCCGCAGCCCGCGTCGGTCCGCACCCCCGCCCTTCGCTAGCATGGCCGCTATGACTGCTGCGGCGACCGCCATCGGGATCGACATCGGGGGAACGGGCATCAAGGGGGCCTCGGTGGACCTGGCCGCGGGCACCCTGCTCAGCGACCGGATGAAGCTCGCCACTCCCCCGGGCGGCACGCCGAAGGACATCGTCGCCACCGTTCAGCAGATCCTCGAGAAGATCCCGGACCTGCCCTCGGACACCCCGGTCGGCATCTGCTTCCCCGCCGTCGTCGTCCACGGACGGACGATGTCGGCGGCGAACGTGTCGGACGAGTGGATCGGCCTCGAGGCCGAGAAGCTGTTCGAGGACGCGATCGGCCGGAACATCTTCTTCGTCAACGACGCCGATGCGGCGGGCTACGCCGAGTCGCGCTTCGGAGCGGCGAAGGA
>NZ_PSVU01000104.1:0-2384 GCF_002932515.1 Rathayibacter sp. AY1D5 | reverse complement strand
GCTGCTCGAGGGCAACCGCCTCTACTTCACCGTCACCAACAACCCCGACGGCCGCGCCCTCGGCCAGCGCGCCGTCGCCGCGGGCTACGACCCGAACCGCGACATGATCACCGGAGCCACCAGCGAGGCGGCCGTGATCCGCGACCTCTCGAGCGTGCTCCAGCCCACGTACTTCATCGACATCCACGGCTACACCGGGATCCTCCAGGTCGAGCCCTGCGGCCCGCCGCACGGCGAGAACTACGAGTACGACCTCTTCCTCCCGCACGCCTACGCGACCGCGCTCGAGATCGAGCGCCGCGTCGTCGAGGCCGACGTGCCCGGCAACACCTACCTCGCCGAGGACGGCAGCGCCACCACGGACAACACCGGGAAGATCCTCATCCCCTACCGCGACATCCGCGCGGGCTGGGACGACTGGCCTCCCATCTTCGCCCCGCAGTACGTCGCCTTCCAGGGCGCGATCACCAACACGGTGGAGCTTCCGCTCGGCCGCACGGCCAACAGCACTCCGGAGGAGATCGCCCAGGGCCAGGCCAACGCGGACATCGACGTCGAGGTCGCCGGGATCGTCATGGACGCCTCCGTCGACTACATCGAGGCCAACCGCGACGCGCTCCTGAGCAACCAGGTCGCCATCTTCGAGCGCGGCGTCACCGGCGCCCCCGCCGTCGAGATCCCCGCCGACGTCTCCGCGGCCGACCTGCCCGCGGGCGTGCCGACCGAGTGGACCGAGATCTGGGACGAGACCGACGTCTACACGACCGAGTACCCGCGCGCCTACGTCATCCCCGTCGACGGCACGCAGCGCTCCGTCTCGGACGCCGAGACACTCGTCGCGCAGCTGCTCGCCCACGGCGTCGAGGTGTCGCGGACCACGGCCGCCACGAGCGTCGGAGGAGTCTCCTACCCCGCGGGCACCTACCTGGTCGACATGCACCAGTCGGTCCGCGGCCTCGCCAACGTCGTCCTCGCCGACGGCAGCGACATCTCGAGCCGCGTGCCCGAGATGTACGACGTCTCGGCCTGGAGCCTCTCGCTCCTCTGGGGCGCCGACGTGCAGGCGATCGGCTCCACCACCGACGCCCTCCCGGCCGTCGGCCTGGAGCCGGTGACCGCCGTGGCTCCGGTCGGCTCCGTCCCGGCAGGCGCCGACTACCTCGCCTTCGAGCCGCGCGGCGTCCTGGAGTACCAGGCCGTCAACGCGCTGCTGGCCGACGGCGTCGCCCTCGAGCAGTTCGAGGACGGCACGATCGCCCTCCGTGCAGACGCCGCCGGGCTCGCGGCCGCCGAGGGAGCCGCCGCCGCTTTCGGCGTCGACTTCACGGCGACCACCGCCGACCGCGTGCGCGCCGAGGACGGGAAGGCGCTCGACGCCCTCCGCGTCGCCTACTCCGGCACGAACGAGGACCGCGACGCGCTGGCCAAGCTCGGCTTCGCCGACGCGGTCGCCGTCGACGCGGCCGCGCTCACCGCGGGCACCGCGACCCTCGAGGGCGCAGACGTGCTCTACGTGGGACGCGCCCTCTCCTTCACCGCGGAGCAGGCCGTGGGCCGCATCGTGGTCGAGGAGTTCCTCGCGGCGGGCGGCGACGTCGTCGGCCGCGGCGGCGCAGGAGCGGCCTTCGTGTCCGACTTCGGCCTGGCCGAGCTGACCGCGCAGACCGGCACCAGCGGCTCCAACGGAATCGTCTCGGTCGAGACGCCCGCCGGCGGAGTCCTCGGCGACTACCCGCAGGACACCGCGTTCGTCTCGCCGGCACTGTGGTTCGCCGGCTTCGACGAGTCGGTCGCGGTCGAGCAGAGCTACTCGGAGGACGGCACGTTCGTCGCCGGGCACTGGGTCGACTCCGACGGGCAGTCCCGGAGCGACGCGGCCGGGCAGGCCTCGGCCGTCTCGTTCTCGACGGAGTCGGGCACCGAGGGCTTCCTCTTCGGCACCTCGCCGGTGTTCCGCAACCACCCGGTCGGAGCGTTCAGCGACGTCGCCCGGGCGCTGCTCGCCGTGGCGCCGGAGGGCGCCGCCGTCGAGCTGCCGGGGACCCCGGAGCCCACGCCGACGCCGGAGCCGACCGGCTCACCGGAGCCGACCGCGACTCCCGAGCCGACGGCGACGCCTGAGCCGACGGCGACGCCCGAGCCCACCGCGACGCCCGAGCCCACCGTGAGCCCGGAGCCCACGTCGACCCCCGAGCCCACGTCGACCCCGGAGCCCACGTCGACCCCGGAGCCCACGTCGACCCCGGAGCCCACCGTCATGCCGACGGCCGGACCGACCGCCACGGCCGCGCCGATCACCGCGCCGACCGGCCCCGGCGGCCTCCCCTCCACCGGAGTGGAGACCGGCTCCTGGCTGCTGCTCTCGGGAGGTGCTGTCGCCCTCG
>NZ_PSVU01000103.1:0-2433 GCF_002932515.1 Rathayibacter sp. AY1D5 | reverse complement strand
CCGCGACCCTTCATTTGCTCGAAGTACTGAGCCGACCGCACGTCTCGCATGAACAGCACGCACTCGAGCGGCTTCACGTCGGTGCCGGTGGCGATCATGTCGACGGTGACAGCGATGCGCAGGCTGGGGCTGGTGCGGAACGCCTTCAGGTGCCCCTTCGGATCCTTCGCGCTGTAGGTGATCTTCGCGGCGAAGTCGTTGCCCTTGCCGAAGACCTCGCGCACCGTCTGCACGATCTCTTCGGCGTGGTTGTCGTCCTTAGCGAAGATCAGGGTTTTCGGCACGGTGCGACGGCCGGGGAAGATCTCAGTGAACAGCCGATCACGGAAGGTCTCGAGCACGAGGCGGATCTGGTGCTTCGCCGTCACGGCACGGTCGAGCTGGCTCTTTGTGTAATCGAGGTCGGCGTCGAGCTTCTCGATCTTCACCTCACGCGTATCGCGATTGACCTTCGGCACGAACGTGCCCGCCTCGATCGTCGACCCGTTCTCGGTGATCTCGGTCTTGATCCGGTAGATGTCGAAGTCGACGTTCACACCATCGGCCACCGACTCGGCGTAGGTGTACTCCGAGACAAGGTTCTGCTGGAAGAACCCGAACGTCTGCTTGCCAGGCGTCGCGGTGAGACCGACGACGTGGGCGTCGAAGTACTCGACCACTCCGCGCCACACGCCGTAGATGCTCCGATGCGCTTCATCAACGATCACGAGATCGAAGGCCTCCGGCGGGAGGTCGGGGTTGTATGCGACCGCGACCGGCGTCTCGGGAGTGAAGTGGTCAAGGCCCGGATCATCACCCTCTGGAACGTCCTCGTTCTTGATTGCCTTGAAGACCCGCTGAATTGTCGAGATTGCGACCTTCGTCGAGTCGGGCATTCCGCCGCGCGTGAGCTTGGCCACGTTGTAGAGCTCGGTGAATCGGCGACCGTCGTCAGGCGTGCGGTAGTTCTGGAACTCGCCGAGGGTCTGATCCGCGAGGTTGTTGCGGTCGACCAGGAACAGCACTCGGCTGAACCCGCCCCACTTCAGCAGCCGATACGCCTCGGTCACCGCCGTGTACGTCTTGCCGGCGCCGGTCGCCATCTGCACGAGCGAACGACCGAAGCGCTGCTCGCGCAGGCTGCGCTCGACGCTCCTAACGGCGTCAATCTGCGCGGGGCGCAAGTGTGTCTCGTCGAGTGCCGGCAGACTGTTCACCCGGCCGCGCCAGGTGGGTGCTTCGTCAGGATGTTCGCTGGCCGCGCGGATCGTGCGACCGAGAGTCTCGGGCTTCGGGAAGTGGAAGATACGCCGCGCGCGCGGGGCCGGGTCGAAGCCGTTGGTGAAGTGCGTCTCGGTGCCAGACGCCTCGAAGACGAACGGCAGCCGTCCTTCCGGATCGAGGGCCCGCTTACGTACATCGTCGGGAAGTCCGACCGCGTACATCGCGGACTGCCACTCGACGCCGGAGAGAGGCGTGCCGACCGGCTTTGCTTCGATGACGCCGACGACCGCCTTGTCGACGTACAGGAGGTAATCGACCCGGCCATGTCCGGGTTTCATGATGACCTCGCGTACGGCGACACCGGTCGCCGCGAACAGGTTGAGCGCCTTGCGGTCCTGCACCTTCCAGCCCGCAGCTTCGAGCTGGCGGTCGATCAGCACGCGGGCCCGCTGTTCCGCCGCCAGGCGCTCGTCTTCGTTCGGGGACATCGCCCGAATCCTATCCGGGGAGTCGGATAGCGTTCCGGTGACGCGCTACCACCATGAACGCCGCCGCATCCCAACCCGTCGTCACCTGGGCTGGGACGCGAGGGGCGGCCTCAGTCGTGCTGGAAGCCAGTAGGCGGCGTGGCGTCAGACTCCTACGCGGTCAGCGAACCGCGAATCTCCGCTCGCCGCCTCCCGTCGGGCTTGCCAAGCGGGGTGCGGATGGAGGTTGAACGTGTCCTTCATCCAGAGCGTCGGCGAGCCATCTTCGATGGTCTTGATGTACCTGTCGGATGTGAGATGCGCCGCGGCGTCGGCCTTCACGCGCGCGATCTGAGCGAAATTACTCGGCGGCGGAGGCCGTGCTGCGGCGCGGAGTGCGCTGTGCGGTCGCCGTGACTACGGCGGTCGCGCGGGTGAGGTTCGGGCCGATGGCGTCGGCTTCGATCACGCGTCCGGTGCGGCGGTTCTATCCCTCTCCCCAGATGACGGTGTGCTCGTAGCCGACGACGATCACGGCGTCTCCCTTGCGGAGGGAGGCGAGCACGTGTTCGCCGAATTCGAACTTCGCTTCCACGAAGTGCGTCGTCGGGGCCTCGTGCGCGGTCCACTCCCCCGCTCGGTATTCGCCGGTGTTCTCGATCACGCGCAGCTTCACGATCTGCACGCGGCCCGCCTGCACAGCCTCGGGGTCGGTGGCGAGGTTGCCGATGATCGTTCTGGTGCTCATCTGTCTTCTCCGTAA
>NZ_PSVU01000102.1:0-2482 GCF_002932515.1 Rathayibacter sp. AY1D5 | reverse complement strand
AGGCCGTCGTGCGCTCGGGTGCGCCCGCGGCCGTCGCGGAGCTCGCGGACCTGGTCGCGCACGCCGTGCGCACCCCGCGCGTCACCGGTGAGCGCGTCGTGTGGGAGCTGAGCGCTCCCGAGCCGGATCGACTCGCGGTGGAATCGGTCCTCGCCTGGTCCGCTGTGAACGCCCGGTTCCCCGGGCGGCTCCGCGCCTGCGCGAACGACGAGTGCAACCTCTTCCTCCTCGACCGCAGCCGCCCCGGCACCGCCAAGTGGTGCTCGATGGCGACGTGCGGCAACCGGATGAAGGCCCGCGCGCACGCGAGCCGGTCGCGGGTCTGAGGGCGGCCGGGAGGCACAGCGGCGAAGGCTAGGCGCCGCGCAGCCGGGCCGTCGATGCGGACGCCTGCGCGCGAGCCCGTTGCAGGGCGTCCTCGCGTCCGGCCGCGTCGAGGCGGGCGGGACCGTAGGTGACCACCGGGGGCAGGACGTCGTAGCCGACGAACTCGAGCATCCCGCGATGGATGTGGAAGAGGAACGACTGCAGGTCGCCGTAGCCGTCGGCGGCGCCGGGCGCGAAGGCCGCTTCGCCGCCGCCCGTCGTCAGCAGGAGCATCGCGCTCCTGCCGCGCAGGCCGCCCTCGGCGAAGACGCCGTGCTCGCCTCCGAACGTCGCGCCCATCACGAAGACGCGGTCGATCCAGCCCTTCATGATCGCCGGCATCGAGAACCACCACAGGGGGAACGAGAGCACCAGGAGATCCGCCTGCAGCAGCTCGTCGAGATCGCTCGCGACGGGCTCCCCGAGCGTCTTCTCGAGGACCGCGGTCATCTGCTGCGCCTGCGGCTTGAAGTAGCCGGAGCCGGACGCGAACTGGTCGCGGTGCAGCACCGGGTCCCGGCCCTCGGCGTACAGGTCGAGCCGGCGGACCTCCATGCCGTCGGCCCTCAGCTGCTCGAGGACCGCGTCCGCCTGCGCCGAGGAGAAGGACCGCTCCTCGGGATGGGCGTGGACGAGCAGAGCACGGCGAGCGGGAGCGGCCTCGGAAGCATCGGTCATGCGGCCGATCATATCGACGATTCGCGATACGTCGCTAGATCGAGGCTCCGAGCCGCTTCAGGAGCACGGCGACGTCGGCGTCGCTCCTCCGGTAGTGGGTGTACTTCCCCACGCGCGTCGAGCGGACGAGGCCCGCGCGCTCCAGGGATCCCATGTACGACGAGATGGTCGACTGCGCGAGACCGCTCTTCGCGGCGAGATGGGTGACGCAGACCCCGAACTCGGCGCGGTCGGCGATCGGCTCGAACTCGCTGAACGACGCCTCGGGAGAGCGGAGCCACTCCATGATCTGCAGTCGCGTGGGATTGCCCAGCGCCTTCAGCACCTCGACCAGTCCCGTGTCCACCGCGCCATTCTCCCCTGCTCGCCGACCGGGCGCCTCCGCGCCGGAATCACCCTCCGCCCGGACGGACCCCGCTCACGGCAGCAGGATCACCTTGCCGTCGAGCGTTCGGGACTCGGCGAGCTCCATCGCCTCGACGATCCCCGTGAGCGGGAAGCGGGCGGCGATGTTGGCCGTCAGCGAGCCGTCGGCGAGGAGTCCGAGCACGCGTCCGAGGTCCTCCTCGAGCCGCGCACGGAAGCGCGCGGGGTGCAGCGAGTGGCCCGCCCAGAGGTCGTAGAAGACCGCGCGCCGGCCGTTGGGGGCGAGCTGGTAGGCCTGGATCCGCGCGAGCTGGCGGAGGAAGGGGGGCCAGATACTCCCGGTGCTCGCGCTGACGATCGCGTACGCGACGAGGGTGCCGCCGGGCGCGAGCAGCGACCACGCCAGCCGGGTCGTCGCTCCGCCGACGTTGTCGAACACGGCCTGCACTCCGCCGGGAGCGAGCTCGCGCACGCGAGCGGCGAGGTCGGGATCGGCGTAGTCGACGGGCTCCACTCCGGCCGCTCGGAGGGTCTCATGGTGGCGGGGCGAGGCGGCGGCGATCACGCGGATCCCCTCGAGGCGTGCAAGGCGGTGCACGAGGCCGCCGACTCCGCCGTTCGCGCCGAACAGGAGGATCGTGTCGCCGCGGGAGACCCGGGCCGCGCGGTGCAGCATCTGCCACGCCGTCACTCCGTTGACCACGACGGCCTCGGCGTCCTCCGACGCGACCGCGTCGGGGACGAGAACGCAGTCGCGGGCGGCGACACGGGCGTGCCCGGTCCAGCCGCCGGTCTTGGTGAGCGCGGCGACGCGGCGGCCCTCGAACGACGCGTCGCCGCCGGGGCCGACCGCGAGGACCCGGCCGACGAGGTCGTAGCCGGGCGTGAAGGGGAACCGCGGCTGGGCGAAGTAGCGGCCGCGGCGCATCGACTGCTCGGCGAACGAGATGCCGGTGGCCTCGACGGCGACGAGCAGCTCGCCGGCCGCGGGAGGCTCGACCGGCGCCTGCTCGAGGAGCAGCCCGGACGGCTCGACGATCCCGGGGAGGACGACGCGGGTGGTGGTGCGGGG
>NZ_PSVU01000101.1:0-2667 GCF_002932515.1 Rathayibacter sp. AY1D5 | reverse complement strand
CCGGCAAGGCGAAGTCGACTGGCTGGAGAACGAGGCCGACCGGCTCTACCGCCTCGCCTACGGCGACGAGCGCCGCGTCCCCGCCCTCACCGTCACGCGTGCCGAGCTCGAACAGCGCAGAGCGCTGTCCGAGCCGCCAGTGGAAGTCACCCGCCGCGACGCTCTGGCGTCCTGGGGCATCGAGACACCCCCCACCGACACCCCGGCGGCCGCGGCCGCGAACCCGTCGACGTCGACGGGACCCACCAACCGCACGAGCAGGAGTCTCAATGACGACGTCAAGGCGCCCTACTTTCGTTTGAGCGTCGACGGGGACCTCCGAGGGGATCGTGGCCGGGGCCGTCCCACAGCGCGCCTATCTCGATCGTCCCGATAGGGGACTGGTTGTCGAGCCTTGGAGGACCGGGCTCCTGCACGGACCAGCCCGTGTACGAGATGCTGATTGCATGCGTTTCACTCACGAACTCGGCGATGGATTCCGACTCGCGCTACGCACCCTCGACACCGTCGAGGAGATGCACGCTCTGACGGTGGCCAATCTTGAGCGTCTAAGGCAGTGGGAGCCATGGGCCTTCTACGACCAAACTCTCGATGGCACTGCTGCCTTCACTCGTGCTCAGCTGTCGGACTTCATCGCAGAATCCGTGTTGCCGACCGTCATCATGTCGGGCGATTCCATCATCGGTTCAGCGTCTCTTCGAATGAACTCCTACACGCAGACAGCGGAACTCGGGTACTGGATCGACGCCGCCACCGAGGGTCGCGGTGCCGTGACTCGCGCCTGCACCGCGCTGCTGACTGAGGTCCCAGCCCGCGGAATCCGTCGAGTCGAGATACGAACGGCGGTCGAGAACGTGCGCAGCTGGCGCGTTGCTGAGCGGCTCGGGTTCACCCGGGAAGGCGTCCTCACCAGCGCGCTGCCTCTAGGGGACAGACGACTGGACGTGGCGGTCTACGGGCGCACCTTCGCCCGCTGACGCCAGATCTTTAGTCCGCCGTTCGCCGTGCAGTGGTGGGAGAACGCTGTCAGGGGCCGCCGTGGAGCCACACGTTGCCGACGGCGACACGGAGCGATCGCAGGAACCGTTAGATACGGGGATCGGTCAGTGGGCGCTCGAAGCGGCGATCGGGTTTGACGAGGCGTAGTGCTCATCACCTCGGTTCAGCTCATCTGTGCAGAGCGAATCGGAGGCGCCGGGGTGAACGTGCGGTTGTCGCGCAGCAGGGCCCAAAGCACGCTCACGCGTCGTCGGGAGAGAGCGAGGAGCGCCTGCGTGTGCTTGTACCCTTCGCTACTTTTCTTGAGGTAAAAGTCGCGGTTTGGTCATTCGCGGATGACGGAGGTCTGCGCTGAGAGGTAGAGCGAGCGGCGCAGATGTCGGTTGTACCGCTTCGGCCGGTGCATGTTCCCGGTCCTGCGTCCGGAGTCGCGCGGAACGGGTATCAGCCCGGCCGCTGCGGCGAGGTGGCCGTCGTCGGCGTAGTTGTCGAGTGGCCCGGCTGCGGCGAGGAATTCGGCTCCGAGGATCGGACCCATCCCGGGCATCGATTCGATGATCTCGGCCTGCGGGTGCGCGTGGAACATCGTGGTGATCTGGTTCTCCAGCGTTCGGAGACGCTTGTCGAGGGCGAGGATCTGCGTTCCGATGTCGGCGATGATCTGCGCCGCGATCGTCTCGTTCCCGATTTGCGTCTGTTGTCCGCTCGCGGCCTCGAGAGCAGCCTCCGCGACCGCCGGAGCACCCTGCACGCCTCGGCGGCTCAGCCACTTCGTCAGGCGCGCCTGACCCATCCGGCGAAGCGCGGTGGGCGTCTGGTAGCCGGTGAGGAGGGTGAGCGCGCCCTTGTGTTTGGCGTAGTCGAACGCTCTGTCGAGGCGGGGGAAGATGCCGGTCAGGACGTCACGGAGCCGGTTGAGCATGCGGACGCGATCGGCGACGAGATCGCCGCGGTGTGCGATCAGGAGCTTGAGGTCGGCGATGATCTCGACCGGCATCCTGATTGGGGTCAGGTCGTGGCGGTGCCGTGCCGTCTCGGCGATGACGTAGGCGTCGCGTGCGTCCGTCTTCGCTTCGCCCCGGTATGCGCCGGCCATCCGGTTGACGATCCGTCCGGGGACGTACAGCGCGGACTGTCCGTGGCTTGCGAGCAGGGCGAGGAGCAGCGCAGATGTCGTGCCGACGATGTCGACTGCCCAGGTGAAGTTCTCGCCGAGGGCGAGCACTTCGGCGAGCGAATCAAGGATCGCGCCTTCGTCGTTGCTCACCTTCTTCGTCCAGAGCATCGCACCCTGGTCGTCGATCGCCGTCACCCAGTGATGCGCCTTTCCTGCATCGATGCCCACCCAGACGTGAGCTCGTTGATCATTCAACCCGTCCTCCTCAGTCGTGACCTGCCTCGTGTAAGCCCGAGGAGCACCCAACCGTCATCTCCGTAAACAGCGACCGAAACGCACATCTCAATTAGCGGCCAGGGGCACCCCAGGGGACCGGACGGCCACTCCTGCTGAGCCACACGATCGGCGACGACAGATAAGCCACATCCGGCCCCCTCGGGCCGCCACCAAACTTACGGAGAAGACAGATGAGCACCAGAACGATCATCGGCAACCTCGCCACCGACCCCGAGGCTGTGCAGGCGGGCCGCGTGCAGATCGTGAAGCTGCGC
>NZ_PSVU01000100.1:0-3151 GCF_002932515.1 Rathayibacter sp. AY1D5 | reverse complement strand
TCTCCGGGGCGGACGGGCGACGGAGACGCGGTCGGCGCCGCGCTGCTCGGAGCGGGAGACGCGGCGGCCCCGGGCGCGCTGGGCGCGGCTCCGGGGGCGGCCGGCGTCGTCGCGCTGGGCGTGCCGGTGGGAGCGGTCGTCGCCGCCGCGAAGGTCACGTCGATCCAGGGGCTCGGCGGGCTGTAGTTGCCGGCGCTGTCGCCGGCGATGGCGGAGACCCGGTGCGCGCCCGCCGTGATCGTGCCGCCGGTGCAGCTCCAGGCGCCTCCGCTGACCGCCGCGTCGCAGGTGTTGACCCGGTCCACGTACACGTAGGCGCGAGTGCCGTCCACGCCCGTCCCGGAGTAGGACGCGCCGCTGAGCGGCAGGGCGGCGCCGTTCGACGGCGAGGTGAGGGCGGGGGCGGCAGGAGCAGCGGTGTCGACCACGAGGGTCACCGGCGCGCTGGCCGGCGAGGCGGCGCTGCCGGCGAAGGAGGCGGTCTGCGTCGCGGTGACGCGGTAGCTGCCCGGCGCCGGAGTGGGGGCGAGCTGGCAGAACCATGCGCCGCCGGAGTCGGCGGTGGCCAGGCACGCGGCGCCGCCGTTCGAGACCGCGGCGACGCTCGCGCCGGGGTAGGCCGTGCCGCGGACCGAGCCCGCGGAGGTCGCCGAGCCGTCGACCGACTCGATGACGGGGGCGCTGAGGACGGCGATCGGGACGGCGGCCGAGGTGGTCCCGCCGCCGGCGAGGAGCTCCACCGCGACCAGGGTCGCCGGGCCGTCGTCGAGGGAGACGGCGCAGCTCCAGCCGCCGTCGGGGCCCGCGGTGGTGATGCAGAGGGGGTCGCCGCCGCCGCGGAGCCCGATCTGCACCTGGTCCCCGGCCGTCGCGGTGCCGGTGACCGTCGTCGCTCCCGTGCTGAGGACCGCGCCGGAGGCGGGAGCGGTGATCGCGAGAGCTGCGGCCTGCGCGGCCGGAGCGGCCAGCCCGGAGACGGAGGCGACGGCCGCGAGGAGCACCAGCAGCAGGGCGGCCGTGCGCCGCGGGGATCGGCGGAGTCGGGGCACCGGCACGACCGGTGAACCCCCCGGTACTGCCACGTCGACGCCCGATTTCACGATGCGTCCATTGCACGGGGGCAGTGGGGAGCTGTCAAGCGCGCCGCACCACTGTTCCCGGATGTACACCATCCGGAGGAGGCGTCTCGGCCGGTCGGGGGAGTCGGGGAGATCCGGGAGAGCGCTTCCGCGAGAATATACCCGTCGATCAGATCCGGAGGACAGTGGAATGCGCGAAGACGAGGCCCGCGGGCGCGATCGGCGGGAGGTGCGCGTCGAGGCCGCGCGCTTCGACGATCCGCGCGAGCTGGGCGGGCTCCTGCCGCCGGGCCTGCGCATCGGACTGGCGCAGAGCGCCTTCCAGACGGAGGGCTCCCTCGAGGCGGGCGGCCGGGGCCGGTCGGTGTGGGACGACTTCGCGCTGCGACGGGGGACGATCGCCGAGGAGGCCACTCCCGAGATCGCGACGGACTTCCTCCTGCGCTGGCGCGAGGACCTCGCGCTGATGGTCGATCTCGGCGTCGACGAGCTCCGGCTCTCGGTCTCGTGGCCTCGGCTGCATCCCGACGGCCGCGGGCCGATCGACCGCGGAGGGCTCGGCTTCTACGACCGCCTGCTCGACGGGCTCGCCGAGACGGGGATCCGGGTCGCGCTGACCCTGCACCACCGCGACACCCCGTCGGCGCTCAGCGGCGGCTGGATGAACCGCGACACCGCGTTCCGCTTCGGCGATCTCGCCTTCGAGCTCGGCGGGCGGTTCGGCGACCGGGTCGCCGACTGGATCACCCTCGACCAGCCGTCGACGGTGATGCTCGAGGGCTACGCGCTCGCGCGGCAGGCGCCGGGCGCCGGCCGGCTGTTCAGCGCCCTGCCGGCGCTGCACCACCAGCTCCTCGGGCACGGTGTGGCGCTGGAGGCGCTGCGGGCGGCGGAGGTGTCCGGGAGGATCGGCCTGGTCGACGCGCTCGCGCCCGTCGAGCCCGCCTCCGACGACGACCGGGACCGCGCCTTCGCCTCCCTGGCGGACGTCCTGCGGAACCGCCTGGTGGCCGACGCCGTGCTGACCGGGTCCTTCCCGGTCGGACCGGAGGAGCTGCCGCCGTTCCTCGGCGCCCTCGCGCAGGCGGATCCGGTCGACCTCGCGCGCATCTCGGCTCCGCTCGACTTCTACGCGGTCGCGCCGCTGCCGCCGCTGCGGATCGTGGCGGGCCGCGACCCGGCGCTGCCGACCGGGGTGGGCGCTCCTCCCGCGCTCCCCTTCCACACGGCGCCCTGGCCGGAGCTGGACCGCACGGGCGACGGCTCGCCGGTCGCACCCTGGGCGGTGGTCTCGGTGCTGCGGTCCCTCGTGGAGCGCTACGGCGACGCCCTGCCGCCGCTGGTGGTGACCGCGCTCGGCGCGAGCTACCCCGACGAGCCCGATCGCGAGGGTGCGATCGTCGACACGGAGCGGATCCGCTGGCTCGGGGCGCACCTGGCCGCTCTCGCCGAGGCCGTCCACGACGGACTGCCGGTGGAGGCCGTGCAGCTCTGGACCCTGGTCGACGCGTTCGAGTGGCAGCACGGCTACAGCCGCCCGCACGGGCTCGTGGCCGTCGACACGCGCAGCCGGGACCGCGTGCCCAAGGCGTCGTTCGACTGGCTCCGGCGCGTCCTCGACGCCCGCTCCTGACGCGGGGGCGTGCGAGACTGCCGCCGTGCGCAGCCTCCTCGCCCTCGCCTCCGTCCTCCACGCCGACCCCGCCCCGGTGCTCGCCGCCCTCGCGGACGTCCTCGCCGCCGACGGCGCCTACGAGCGGCGGGGGAGCGGGCTCGAGCGCCGGCTCCCCGTGCTCGGCGTCGAGCAGTGGCGGGTCCTGGCGGACGAGGAGGGGGCCCGGGTCGAGTGCGAGCTGGTCGCCGCACCCGCCTCGTCGGCGCTCGCCGGGGTCCTCCTCCGGCGGCGGATCCGCGAGGCGCCGGACCGGTTCCGCGCGGTCGTGACCGCGGTCGCCGACGCGGTGGAGTGACGCTCCGGGGACGCCCGCGCGCCGCCAGAGGTCCTTGTCGCCGCTCGGCAGGCCCCAGAGCGGAGCGGTGCCGGGCCCGGTGCCGAGCGATGACGCCCGCTC
>NZ_PSVU01000010.1:0-80790 GCF_002932515.1 Rathayibacter sp. AY1D5 | reverse complement strand
CTGGGCACCGCCGTGATCTTCTCGGTGCTGTTCAGCCGGATCCCCGACACCATCGCCGCGGCCTTCAAGAACCCGGCGCTCGCGGCGGATCTGCAGCGGTCCGACCATCCTAGAGCCCCGGTGGAGCGCTCTCTCGCCCCGGAACGCGGGACACCGCACCCCGGACGACCGCGAGGCGCCGCCTCCCCGGCCGGACACCGCGGTGAGGGCGGTGTCCGGGCGGCGGAGGCGGCGCCTCGGAGGAGAGGAGCGGAGCGCAGGACGCGGGCCGGTCGGCGCTTCCCGATCAGGCCCGGTGGGCGCCGTGCCCGTCGCGGGGAGGAGCGGTGCGGATCGAGTCCGTCCGGACGTCCGGCTCGATGCTGCCCGCGGCCAGGTCGGCCCCGGCGCGCGCGGCCAGCTGCGGGTCCGTGTCGCGCAGCTCCTCCGCGCTGTCCTCGGCCGCGAGGTCGTGCGCCTCCTGCATGGCCGACTTCGCCCGCAGCGGCGGGGTCCTGAGGAACCACGAGAGGACGAAGGCCAGCAGGACCACGCCCAGCGCGACCTGGAACACGGTCACGGTCGCGTCGTTGAACCCGGTCAGGAACGGGGCCGACAGGGCGCGGTCCGCGGTGTTCAGGAACGACGTGTCCCCGTCGAGCGCGGAGCCGATCGCGGCGGTGTCCTGCGACTGCAGCAGCTTCAGGATCCCGGCGTTGGCCGGGTCCGCGGCGACGGCCGGATCGGTGACGGCCCGCTGCAGATCCGCCGCGAGCGCCGGGTTCTTGAAGGCCGCGGCGATGGTGTCGGGGATCCGGCTGAACAGCACCGAGAAGATCACGGCGGTGCCCAGGGTGCCGCCGATCTGGCGGAAGAACGTGGAGGCGCTGGTCGCGACTCCCATGTTCGCCACGTCGACCGAGTTCTGCGAGGCCAGGGTGAGGGTCTGCATCATCTGCCCGAGCCCGAGGCCCAGCATCAGCATCCCGCCCATCATGAAGATCACCGGCTTGTCGATCGTCACGAAGGTGAAGTAGAAGAACGCGGCCGACATCAGGAACGTGCCGACGATCGGGAAGGCGCGGTAGCGGCCCGTGCGCGAGATGATCTGACCCGAGACGATCGAGGCGATCATCAGGCCGAGGATCATCGGCAGCATCAGGAAGCCGGACTCGGTCGGCGTGGCGCCGTTCACCAGCTGCAGGTACAGCGGGATCGCCATCATGCCGCCGAACATGCCGAAGCCGACGAGGACGCCCAGCACGGTCGCCATCGAGAAGGTCGGCGAGCGGAAGAGCTTGAGGGGGATGAGCGCGTCGTCGCCCATCATCCGCTCGGCCGCGATGAAGCCGATGACGCCCAGCGCGCCGACGATGTAGCAGACCCACGCGATCGGCGAGCCCCAGCCCCACTCGCGGCCCTGCTCGGCGATCAGCAGCAGCGGTCCCGCGGCGATGACGACGAGGGAGGCGCCCCACCAGTCGATCCGCACCGAGCGCTTGCCGGCGGGCTTGGGCAGGTGGAGGAACCGCACGACGATGAAGAGCGCGACGGCGCCGATCGGGAGGTTGATCAGGAAGACCCAGCGCCAGCCGGTGATGAAGAGGATCTCGGGGGTGCCGGCGAGCAGGCCGCCGATGAGCGGTCCGACGACGCTGGAGATCCCGAAGACGGCCAGGAAGTAGCCCTGGTACTTGGCGCGCTCGCGCGGGGGCAGGATGTCGCCCATCACCGTGAGCGCGAGCGACATGAGCCCGCCGGCGCCGAGGCCCTGCACGGCGCGGAAGCCCGCGAGGCCGAGCATCGAGGTCGAGAAGCCGGCGAGCGTCGAGCCGATCAGGAACAGCACGATCGCGATCAGGTAGAGCGGGCGGCGTCCGAAGATGTCGGAGAGCTTGCCGTAGATCGGCGTCGCGATCGTCGAGACGATCAGGTAGGCGGTGGTCACCCACGCCTGCTGCGAGAGGCCGTCGAGGTCGTCCGCGATGGTGCGCATCGAGGTGCCGACGATGGTCTGGTCGAGCGAGGAGAGGAACATCCCCGCCATCAGGCCGAAGATGACGAACAGGATCTGCCGGTGCGACATCACGGCGCCGGACGGCGTCGAGGTCGGAGCGGATGGAGCGGAGGCGGAGTCGGCCACGGTGGTCCCCTTGTCTGGCGGACGCGTCCAGGCACGGCGATCCGCCGCAAACGTTGCGTGCTGCGCAAAGTTACACCGCGTGCGGAGAGCGCGACAGAGCGTCCGGCGAGCCTGAACGGGATCTCAGGGCCGCCGTGCCGGGGCCGTGCATCAGGCCGGAGCGGGGACCGCCTCGTCCGCCCAGCCGGCCTCGCGGAGCGCTGCGCGGGCCTCGGCTCGGGCCGAGTACGGCGTGCGCACGCCGAGGATGTCGCGGTAGTTCTGGTGCCCGGGGCCGGCCCAGAGGATGGCGTCGCCCTCGTGCGCCAGGGACACGGCGACGCGGATGGCGCGCTTGGGGTCGTCGACCTCGTGGATCTCGGCGTCCGGACGTGCGGCGCGGGCGGCCTCGACGAGGGTGCGCCGGATCGAGGCCGGGTCCTCGAAGCGCGGGTGGTGGTCGGTCACGACCAGCACGTCGCTGCCCAGGACGGCGGCTTCGGCCATGGCCGGGCGCTTGAGCGCGTCCCGGTCGCCGTCGGCGCCGAACACCATGACCACGCGGCCGGGAGTGACCTCGCGGACGGCCTCCAGGGTGCGGGCGAAGGCGTCGGCGCTGTGTCCGAAGTCGACGTACACCGTGGGGCCGCGGTCGCCGGAGACGCGCTCGGTGCGGCCGGGGAGGGAGGCGTCCACTCCGCCGTCGCGGTGCAGCGCGGCGCGGATCTCGCCGATCGGCCGACCGGACTCGATCAGCATCACGATCGCCAGTCCGGCGTTGGCGGCCATGTGGGTGCCGATGATCGGGACGGAGGTCGTGATGGCACGGCCCTCGCGGTTGCCGATCCGGAAGCGGGTGCGGCCGAACTCCTGCTCGAGCACCGTCATGGTCCAGTCGGCGTCGACGCCCGGGAGGGAGGTGATCGTGGTGACCGGCACGCCGGCGACCTCGACGAGGCGCGCGCCCGCGGGGGAGTCGAGCGAGACGACGGCCCGGCGCGCGCGATCGGGCTGGAACAGCTGGGCCTTCTCGCCGAAGTAGGTGTCCATGTCGCCGTAGTCGTCGAGGTGGTCGTGGCTGAGGTTCGTGAAGCCGGCGACGTCGAAGACCACGCCGTCGACGCGGTGGCGGGTGAGCGCCTGGGCGCTGACCTCGATCGCGGCCGCGCCGACGCCCTCCTCCTCCATGCGGGCGACGAGCGCGTGCAGCTCCGTCGCCTCCGGGGTGGTCAGGCCGCTGGTCACCGAGGTGTCGCCGATGTGGCGCTCCGCGGTCGAGCTGAGGCCGGGCACGACGCCGAGCTGGCGGAGGATCCCCTCGAGCATGTGGACGGTCGACGTCTTGCCGTTGGTGCCGGTCACGCCGAGCAGCACGGGGGAGCGCTCGGCCGTCCCGTAGACGGCGGCGGCGACGGCGCCCAGGCGGGAGCGGGGGTCGTCGACCACGAGGACGGGCAGACCGGTCGCGCGCGCGGCGTCGGCGCCCGCGGCGTCGGTCAGCACGGCGGAGGCGCCGCGGGCCACGGCCTGCTCGACGAACTCGGCCCCGTGGCGGTTGACCCCGGGCAGGGCGACGAAGAGGTCGCCGGGCTCGACGTCGGAGGCGATCAGCGTCACTCCGCTGATCTCGGCCGTCAGGCCGCCCTCGTCGCCGATCTCGAGCGTCCGAGCGAGGGCGGCGAGAGGGACGGAGGGTGCGGTGAGGGGTCGGAGCATGGGGTCCTTCCATCGACGGCTCCGTGGGGGGCCGTGCAGCCGAGGGGGCGGTCGCACGCGGAGTCGTGGCTGTCACTCAAGCTAGGGGGTCTGCTTATGTGAATCCTTAGAGGATATGCGCGACCCGCGTGGAGGGGCACGGGTGGACAGAACCGATCGCCGGTGCTTCAGCAGATGCGCAGGAACGGGTCTGTCTAGGCTCGGAGGATGACGTCGAACGAGAACGAGCCGACCGATGGGCGCCTCGTCGGCCGCCGAGCCCTGGTCATCGGGGGTGTGGCCGCCGCGGCGGGCCTGACCGCGCTGGGGGTCGGAGCCGCCATCGGGAACGGAGCGCCGGCGCCCTCGCCGACCCCCTCGACGGCGCCGCCCGCTCCGTCGCCCTCCGCGGCCGCGACCACCTCGACGCCCACGGCGGTGCCGACCGCCACTCCCACTCCCACTCCCACCGCCTCCGGGATCGACCTCACCGCGCAGTCCGTCGACGACCCGGCGAGCACCTGGGTCGTCGTCAACAAGCTGCGGACGCTCGCGCCGGTCGACTACGTCCCCGCCGACCTGACCTTCCCCGACGTGCCCTACGTCAACCGGCAGCCGATGCGCCAGGCGACCGCGGACGCCCTCGTCCCGCTCTTCGCCGCCGCCCGCTCCGAGGCCGGCCTCTCGCTGGCGGTGCAGAGCGCCTACCGCTCCTACGACACCCAGGTCAGCGTCTACGCGGGCTGGGTGTCCTCGCGCGGGCAGGCGGGAGCGGATGCGACGAGTGCGCGCCCGGGGCACAGTGAGCACCAGACCGGCTGGGCGGTCGACGTGGTGGGAGCGTCGGGCGCGTGCGCGCTCGAGATCTGCTGGGGCGACACTCCGGAGGGGCAGTGGGTCGGCGCCAACGCCCACCGCTTCGGCTTTCTCGTGCGCTACAAGCCCGACACCACTCCGATCACGGGGTACGAGTCGGAGCCGTACCACCTGCGGTACGTCGGGACCCAGCTCTCCGGGTACCTGCACGACTCCGGCATCGAGACGCTCGAGCGCGCCTTCGGCCTTCCGGATGCGCCCGATTACGCACCCGGGACGTCTTCCTAGGCGGTCTAGCGATCACAGGCGGACACGATCGGGCGTGACACGCGCCGCTCGTTACCGTACTGTTATTCGGAGCGCTTTCGGAGGCCCGTCTTACCGGTCTCCCACCCCCGCCTGGTGACATAGCCGCTTCCCCTGCTCCCGAGCCCGGTCCCCCGCCGAGCCGCCGACCCGTGAGACCTCTCTGTGCCCCCTCGCTCCACTCGCTCCACCCTGCCCGCCGACCACCCCGCGACCCCCGCGCCGACCCCCGGCGCTCCGCTGACCCGCCGCGAGGCCCGCGAGCGCGAGGGCCGCATCCGGCCCGCCGCACCCGCCGCCGCTCCCGCGCAGCCCTCGGCTCCCGCCCCGGTGCACCCCGCCCCGGAGGGATCGTTCTCGTCCCGCCGCGACCGCCGCGAAGCGGAGGGGCACCGGCTCCGCACCGCGCCCGCCCGCCGCGGAGCCTCCTTCTTCCGCCCGTCCCCGCGCACGCTGGCGCTCGCCGTCTCCGGCGGGCTCGTCGTCGTGGCCGTCGCGTCGAGCCTGAGCCTCACCGTCGGCACCGGCTCCTCGGCCGAGTCGGCCACCGCGACGCCCTCCGCTGCTCCGACCTCGACCAGCGTCGCCGTGCTCCCCGCGACCACTGCCTCCGCCCGGGTCGTCCTCAGCTCCGTCTCCACCACCTCCGGCACCGTCGCCGGCGGCACGAGCGTGACGCTCGAGGGATCGAACCTGGACTCGGTCGCCACCGTCCGCTTCGGCGAGGCCGAGGGCAGCGTCGCGGTCGACAACCCCGACCAGATCACGGTCACCGCCCCTCCGGCCGACGGAGAGGCAGCGGGCGAGGTCCCGGTCGCCTTCTTCGACGCCGACGGTCAGGCCATCACGTTCGACGCGGTCACCGACTCCGCCGCGGCGGTCACCGTCGACGGGACCCCGGCCGACGCGGTGCAGCCGGCCGTCGACACGTCGGGCGCCGCGGAGGGCACGACGGCCGAGGCCTCGACCGACCTCGCCGCCCCGACCGCGACCGCCACTCCCAGCCCCGCCGCGACCGGCGTGCTCGCCAGCACGAAGGTCGTCGCCTCGGCGATCACCTTCGCCTACACGCCCGACCCGGCGATCGAGGCCGCGAAGGCCCAGGCCGCGCTGGACGCGAGCCGCCTGGCCTCGCAGCTCGACTACCTCTCCACCTACTGGAACGACTACAACTCGGCCCAGTACGGCGTGATCTCGGGCAACGACTGCGTCAATTTCACCTCGCAGTCGCTGATCGCCCGCGGCTGGGAGATGGACGGCGAGTGGAGCTACTCCTCCTCCGGCGGCTACAGCTCCGCCTGGGCGTCGTCGACAGCGTTCAACGCCTACCTCGCCGCGCACCCCGAGCGCGCGACCGCCATCCCCGACTCCGAGCGGAGCCGGGTGAAGCCGGGCGACATCGTCCAGTTCGACTGGGACGGCTCGGGCGACTGGGACCACACGGGCGTCGTGACCAGCGTCGACGGCGACAGGATCCTCTACTCCTCGCACACCGCCGACAACCACGACCAGAGCATCGACGCGGCCTCCGCCGGCCGGATCATGTTCTGGGGCGTCTGACGCTCGACGCACCCGCTCCACGCACGACGACGGGGCCGCCACCGCTGATGCGGTGACGGTCCCGTCGAGGTTCCGGTCAGATCACTTCTTGAAGACGTCCTTGACGTCCTCGCCGACCTTCTTGGTGTGGGCCTTGGTCTGGTCGGCCTGGCCCTCGGCCTCGAGGCGCTCGTTGTCCGTCAGCTTGCCGACGGCCTCCTTGGCCTTGCCGACCAGGTTCTCGGCTGCGTTGCGGATCTTGTCGTCTGCACCCATGAGGGGCTCCTTCTGTTCGGTGTGACCATCCGCCGGCGGGTGCCGGGGAAGCTGCGGGACCGGGGTCAGGCGACCCGGTCCTCCTTGGAGAAGCCGGCCCGGGCGCTCGAGGCGACCTCGAGCAGGACCGGCAGGCGGGCGCCGAGCAGGGCGTCGAGCGCGTCGACCTCCTGGTGCACGGCGTCGACCACGGTGCGGGGCGAGACGCCGCCGCGGGGGAGGACGCGCACCTTCAGCGCGGTCTCGGAGCCGTGGCGGTAGGCCGCGACCGTGACGTCGAGGAGCTCCGTCCGCCCGGCGAGAGCCGTCTCGAGGACGTCCTCCGCGAAGCCGGTCGCGACCTCGATCCCTCCGGCGGGCGTGCCCTCGGCCTCGTCGCGGAGGACGGTGCCGGTGCGGCCGTGACCGTGGGCGAAGGCCATCACCAGCGCGAGGACGATGCCGAGGAGGCTGATTCCGACGACGGCGTAGAGCGGCCACAGGACGGCGGCATCGCTCCAGGCGGTGCCCTCCTCGGGGGAGAGGCGCGAGACCAGGGCCGCGCCCTCGCCGTCGGCGAAGGAGAGGACGGAGTCGCGGACCGGCTGCGAGACGGCGATCAGGACGGCTCCGGCGCTGACCAGCGCGAGCACGAGGCCCACGACGAGCAGGACGAGCCGGTTGACGAAGCGGTTGCTCGTGGTCATCAGATCCTCCCGGAGGTCGAGACGCGGACGGTGGAGCGCGGGGCGGGCTTCGCGCCGATGCGGGCGAGCTCCTCGTCGACGGCGCTCTGCACGGCGTCGCGGTCGACCGCGATGCCGGAGGCGGGGGTCACCTCGACCAGTGCGGTGCGCCGGCCGAGCGAGGCGCGGGTGTCCTCGCGGCGGGAGTGGGCGGCCGTGCGGGCTGCCCGAGCCAGGGAGGAGGCGATCACGCCGTCGTCCACGACCACGGCGAGGCGGTCGTCGTCCACGGTGTGGCGGGCCCGGGCCCCGGGTGCCAGTGCGAGCACCAGCAGGACCAGGGCGAGGACGCCCGTGCCGACGGCCACGCCGATGAGGGCGGGGTTCGCCAGCGACGCGACTCCGACGATCGCGCCCAGCAGGGCGGACGGTGCGGCGAGCAGGGGCGCGGCGCCGAGGATCGCGAGCACCGCCTCCGTGCCGACGTAGGCCGCGACCAGGGCGATGAGCACCAGGACGACGATCTGCGCGGCGGAGCGGGACTTGTGGGTCTCGCGACGGAGGTAGCGGCTGTAGCGGGTGTCGGGCGCCGACGGTGCGGGGCTCATGCGACTCTCCTCGTGCTTCGGGTGCGGGTGCCCGTGACCCGGATGTCGATCCGGCTGACGGTGCGCCCGGTCAGCGCCTCCATGCGTGAGGCGATGCGGGTGCGGTCGCCGCGCAGGCGCTCGAGCAGGGAGCCGCCGGCCAGGGCGGTGCCCGGCTCGACGACGACCGGCGCGGTCACCGCGAGGGCGAGGCCGCCCCGGTCATCGGAGAGGCGGACGCGGATCGCGGAGACCTCCACGCCCAGCTCCTCGTGGACGATCGCCACGGCGGCGCGTTCGATGGAGCGGACGGTGATGGTGACGGTGCCCGCCACCGGCGATGCGGGACGCGTGTCGAGAGCGGTCACGGTGGGCTCCTAGCGGGAGGTGGTGCGGCCGCGGAACACGTCCACGAGGCTGCGCACGTCGAGGGTGCCGTCGGCGATGCGGGCGATCACGACGCCGAGGGCCATGAAGAGGGCGGTGAGGACGAAGCCCCAGAAGCCGAACATCAGGGCCGCGAAGGCGAGGATCGCGCCGACCACGACACCGAGGACGGTGCTGCGGCCGCCGGGGGCGGTGGGCGCGGGGCGCTGGAAGTCGCTCATCGGACGCGGCTCTCGGTGGCCTCGTCGTCCTTGTCGTCGCCGGGGATGTGCACGTCGACGACGGCGACGTTGATCTCGGAGACGGCCATGCCGACGAGCTCGGTGATGGCCTCGGAGACGGCCGCGCGGACGGAGTCGGCGACCTTCTGCATCGGCACGGGGTACTCGACGACGATTGTCACGTCGGCCGCGACCTGGGTCTCGCCGACCTCGACGCTCACGCCCTGGGCGTGGTCGGCGCCGCCGACCGCCTGGCGGATCGCGCCGAAGGCACGGGCGGCGTTGTTGCCGAGGGCGAAGACGCCGGGCACCTGGCGGGCCGCGATGCCGGCGACCTTGGCCACGACGCTGTCGTCGATGACCGTGGTGCCCTGGGCGGTGCCGGAGGTCCGCGAGCCGCCGAGGCTCGTGACCGTGTCGACGGAGGTCTTGTCGACGCGGGTGGTGGAGGGGGTGCGCGTGGTGTCGCTCATGAGGTCTCCTGGACGTCTCATCGGCTGCCGTTGCTGAGCAGACCGGGGTCGAAGGCCCGGCGGAAATCCGGTCGGGCTGTGCTTTCATGAGTGAGACGGAGCCCGCACAGCGTTCGTCACGGTGCTCGGCGGACTTTTTCCTGAGTGTCACCTGAGAGGCGGCCCGAGGCCGCGTGAGCGGAGAGGGAGGAGGCGCCATGCCCGGACTGGAAGCGGCGAGCGACGCGCTGCTCGCCGAGCGCTCCGCCGAGGGCGACGTGCGCGCCTTCGAGGTGCTCGTCAAGCGGCACCAGTCCATCCTCCGCGCCTACGCCTGGCGCCTCACCGGCTCGCAGGCCGACGCCTCCGACGCCGTGCAGAACGCGCTGATCACGGTCTGGGCGCAGCTCCCGCAGCTCAAGGAGCCGGCGAGCGTGCGCAGCTGGATGATGCGGATCGTCAGCCGCTCCAGCGTCGACCTGCTGCGCCAGCGCCGCCCGACCGACGACGTCGACGCCGTGGAGCATCCCCCGGCCCGAGAGCCCGGCCCGTTCGAGGCCGCCGAGCAGAGCGACGCCATGCGGGCTCTCGCGCACGCCCTGTCCGAGCTGCCGGAGTCGCAGCGGCAGTGCTGGGTGCTGCGCGAGGTCGGCGGGGAGTCGTACAACGAGATCGCCGATCACCTCGGTCTCACGGTGACCGCCGTGCGGGGCAAGCTGGCCCGCGCGCGCGAGTCGCTGGTCGTGGCGATGGAGGACTGGCGATGAGGGAGCAGACGCGATGAACGCGGACCAGGGTCCCGGCGACGGGCCGGAGCGCGCGGGGGAGCACGACGTCGTGCTGCCGCCCGCGCTCGAGCAGGAGGCGGACGCGACGGAGCAGGAGGGCGACGGCATCGGCATCGACGAGCTGAGCGACTACCTCGACCGCGGGCGCACGCCGTACGACCCCGCCATCGAGGAGTCGCCGGAGCACCGGCGCACTCTGCGCGCCCTCGAGCGCGTGCGCGCCCTCTCCGGCGCGCTCATCGACGACGACGCCGCACGTCTGCCCGCGCCGGAGGAGAGCTGGTTCGGCTCGATCCTCACCCAGGTGCGCCGCGAGTCGCGGGCCGGACGCGACATCCCGCTGGCGAGCGTCCAGCCCGACGTGGCGCTCACGATCACCGAGGGAGCGGTCCGCGGACTCGTGCGCGAGGCGGGCGACAGCGTCGCCGGCGTGCTGGTCGGCCGCTGCCGCCTGGTCGGCGACATCGCCGAGCCGGGCGCGGAGGTCGTGGTGGAGCTGACGATCTCGGTCTTCTGGGGGGTGCCGATCGCCGAGGCGGCCCAGCAGGTGCGCGAGCGCGTGCACTCGCGGCTGCTGACCCAGACCGAGCTGCGGGTGTCGAGGATCGACGTCCGCGTGGAGGACGTCTACGTCCCCGGGACGGAGGAGTCGTGAGCGGCCTCGAGGCGGCGGCCCCGGACGATCCGGCGTCCGCGCTCGCTGCGGAGCTGCGCGCCCTGGAGGGCGTCGCGACCCTGATGCCGGCCAGGCCCGAGGTGCGCGACGTGCTCGCGCACGCGGCGACGGCGCTGAGCGCGACCGGGATCGTGGTCGAGCCGCTGGGCACCGCGAGCGGCGGCACGTTCGCCGATCCGGTCCTGGTCCGCGTCGCGGGGGACGAGGTGTCCGTGGCCGTCGACCTCTGCGTGACCGCGGAGGCGTCCGCGCCGGACGTGGCGCGCGCGATCGGAGCCGCGGTGCGCGAGTGGTGCGTCCGGGTGCATCCGGAGCTGCGGCCGCGGGTGACCGTCCGGGTCGCCGCGATCGACTAGCCGGATCCGCTAGCGGGCGCGGCTGTCCGCCGGGCGGGACGCCCCGCCGCGAGGAGCGGAGCCGGGCCGGGCGCTCTCGTGCTTCTTCGGAGTGCACCGTGCCGACCGGAGCGACGGTGCTCCGGGCCGCCCGGGGTCGGTGTCCGCTCCGTCCTCCTTGAGGAGCTTCCCCCTCAGGCGCGCTCGGCGAGGAACGCGTCCGTCTCGGCCGCCGTCGGCGCGGACACCGCCGCTCCGGCGCGGGTGACCGAGATCGCCGCGGCCGCGCTCGCCCAGCGGGTGAGGGCGACCAGCTGCTCCGGATCGTCGAGCCGTGCTCCCGTGGCGGCGAGCCGGGCCGAGAAGGCGCCGCAGAAGGTGTCCCCGGCGCCGGTGGTGTCCACGGCCTCCACCCGGAAGGCCGGGGTGCGCACCGGCTCGCGGTCGCGGACCGCCACGACGACGCCGTCGGAGCCGAGGGTGACCAGCACGAGCGGCACCAGCGCGGTGAGGGCAGCGGCGAGCGCGTCGTCGTCGGCGGCGGTGATGCCGCGATCGGCGGCGAGCTCGCGGGCCTCGTGCTCGTTGACGATCAGCACGTCGAGCACCGCCAGGAGCTCCTCCGGCAGCGGTCCGATCGGGGCGGCGTTCAGGATCGACACCGTGCCGCCGGCGCGCGCGGCGCGGGCCGCCTCTGTCACCGTCGCTGTCGGGATCTCGAGCTGGAGGAGCAGGGCGTCGGCCGCCGCCACCAGGGCCGACTCCTCGGCGGTCAATCCGACCAGGGCGGCGTTCGCTCCGGAGTCGACGACGATCGCGTTCTCCCCGCGCTCGTCCACGGTGATCTGCGCGGTGCCGGTGCGGACGTCGCCGCGGCGGGCGCGCAGCTCCAGCGGCTCCTCGCCGAGGACCGCGGCGAGCCGGTCTCCCGCCGAGTCGCGTCCGAGGCTCGTGACGAAGACGGTGCCGGGCTCGGTCCGTGCGGCCGCGACGGCCTGGTTGAGGCCCTTGCCGCCCGGGAAGGTGCTCGCGTCGAGGGCGAGCACCGTCTCTCCGGGAGCGGGGATGCGGGCGACCCGGTGGACGTGGTCGAGGTTGGCGCTTCCGAGCACGAGGAGGGGCATGCCCTCGACGTTAGAGCACGCGCAAGGGGGTCCGCCGCGGGCTCGGCCGCACCTACGGTGGAGGCATGGAAACTCGAATCCTCGGACGCACCGGCGCCCCCGTCTCCGTCGTCGGCCTCGGAACCTGGCAGCTCGGTGCCGACTGGGGGGACGTCGCCGAGACCGACGCCCTCGCCGTGCTCGACGCCGCAGTGGAGTCGGGGGTGACCCTCTTCGACACCGCCGACGTCTACGGCGACGGCCGCAGCGAGCGGACGATCGGCGCCTACCGCGCGGCGCACCCCGACGCGCAGGTCTTCGTCGCCACCAAGATGGGCCGTCGCGCGGAGCAGATCCCCGCCAACTACGTGCTCGACAACTTCCGCGCCTGGACCGACCGCTCGCGCGCCAACCTCGGCGTCGACACCCTCGATCTGGTGCAGCTGCACTGCCCGCCCACTTCCGTCTACTCCGACGACGCCGTCTACGACGCCCTCGACACTCTCGTCGCCGAGGGCGCGATCGCCGCCTACGGCGTCTCGGTCGAGCGCACGGAGGAGGCGCTGACCGCCATCGCCCGCCCGAACGTCGCGAGCGTCCAGATCATCCTGAACGCGTTCCGCCTCAAGCCGCTCGACGAGGTGCTGCCGGCCGCCCGCGAGGCCGGCGTCGGCATCCTCGCGCGCGTCCCGCTCGCCTCGGGCCTGCTCAGCGGCCGCTACACGACCGAGACCGTGTTCGCGCCGGAGGACCACCGCAGCTACAACCGCGACGGCTCAGCCTTCGACGTCGGCGAGACCTTCTCGGGCGTCGACTTCGCGACCGGCGTGGAGGCCGCGCAGGAGTTCTCCCGCCTCGCCGACGACCACGGCCTCGCCCCCGCGGCGGCCGCGCTCGCCTGGATCATCCAGCAGGAGGGCGTCACCTCGGTGATCCCCGGCGCCCGCTCGCCCGAGCAGGCCCGCGCCAACGCGGCCGCCGCCTCCGCCGCGCCCCTCGGCCCCGCCTTCATGGAGGCCGTGAACGCCCTCTACGACACCCACTTCCGCCCCACCGTCCACCCGCGCTGGTAGCCGGCCCTTTCCTCACCGCCGCTGAGTCACCCGAGAAGGCTCGTTCTCCTGGGCGGGAACGAGCCTTCTCGGGCGACTGAGCGCAGCGCCTAGGAGTTCAGCGCCGCGTCCACGATCGTGCGCGCCTCGGCCTGGACCTCGTGCAGGTGGTCGAGGCCGCGGAAGCTCTCGGCGTAGATCTTGTAGACGTCCTCGGTGCCGGAGGGGCGCGCGGCGAACCAGGCGTCCTCGGTGACGACCTTGACGCCTCCGACGGCCGCGCCGTTGCCGGGCGCCTTCGAGAGCTTCGCGGTGATCTCGGACCCGGCGAGGGTCGTCGCCGCGATCGCGTCGCCGTCCAGCTTGCCGAGGGCCGCCTTCTGCGCCTTCGTCGCCACCGCGTCCACGCGCTCGTAGACCGGGTCGCCGAAGCGCTCGGTCAGCTCGCGGTAGAGCGCCGACGGGCTCTTCCCGGTGACCGCCACGATCTCGGAGGCGAGCAGCGCGAGGAGGATGCCGTCCTTGTCGGTGGTCCAGACGGTGCCGTCGAAGCGGAGGAACGAGGCGCCCGCGGACTCCTCGCCCCCGAAGCCGACCGAGCCGTCGACCAGCCCGGGGACGAACCACTTGAAGCCCACCGGGACCTCCCAGAGGCGCCGGCCCAGCGACTCCGCGACCCGGTCGATGATCGAGGAGGAGACCAGCGTCTTGCCGATCGCCGCGTCCTCGCGCCAGCCGGTGCGGTGGCGGTAGAGGTAGTCGATCGCGACGGCCAGGTAGTGGTTGGGGTTCATCAGCCCGCCGTCGGGGGTGACGATGCCGTGCCGGTCCGCGTCGGCGTCGTTGCCGGTGAGGATGTCGAAGTCGCCGGCGCGCGCGACCACCGAGGCCATCGCGCTGGGGGAGGACGGGTCCATCCGGATCTTGCCGTCCCAGTCGAGGGTCATGAAGCCCCAGGCCGGGTCGACCTCCCCGTTCACCACGGTCAGGTCGAGGCCGTGCATCTCGGCGATCAGCTGCCAGTAGTGCACGGAGGCGCCGCCGAGGGGGTCGGCCCCGATCCGCACGCCGGCCTTCCGGATCGCGTCGAGGTCGATGATGTTCGCCAGGTCCGCGACGTAGTGCGTGCGGTAGTCGTAGGTCTCGACCGCGGAGGGCTCGGCCGAGGTCACGCCGCGGTTGCCGTCGGCGATGAGCTCGTTGGCCCGGTCGGCGATCCAGGTCGTCGCGTCGGAGTCGGCGGGGCCGCCGTGCGGCGGGTTGTACTTGAAGCCGCCGTCGCGGGGCGGGTTGTGCGAGGGGGTGACCACGATGCCGTCGGCCCGGTCGGTGTGCGCGGGGTCGTTGTTGTAGCGGAGGATCGCGTGGCTGAGCGCCGGCGTCGGCACGAAGTCGTCGAACTCGTCCACGAGCACGCGGACCTCGTTGCCCACCAGGACCTCGAGGGCGGTGGTGAGGGCCGGGCGGGAGAGCCCGTGCGTGTCGGCGCCGATGAACAGCGGGCCGGTGATGCCCTGCTCCGTCCGGTACTCGACGATCGCCTGGGTGACGGCGGCGATGTGGTCCTCGTTGAAGGCCGTGTCGAACGAGGATCCGCGGTGGCCCGAGGTGCCGAACACCACCTTCTGAGCCGGGTCGGAGACGTCCGGCTTCTTCTCGTAGTACGCCCTCACGAGGGCCTCGACGTCGATGAGATCGGAGGCCTGTGCCGGCTTCCCTGCGCGATCGGTCATGCGGTCCATAGTGGCAGTCCGGCCCCCTCCAGGGGTACCGCGGCTGGCTAGGCTTGCGCCATGCCCGACAGCGCCCCCGAGACCCGTGCCTACAGCTATCTCGGGCCCAGCGGCACGTTCACGGAGGCGGCCCTCGCGCAGGTCCCGGAGGCGCGCGGACAGCTGTGGCGCAGCGTCGCGAACGTGGGGGAGGCGCTGAGCGATCTGGTCACCGGCCGCAGCGACGGCGCGGTGATCGCGATCGAGAACTCGGTCGAGGGCGGAGTGACGGCCGCGCAGGACGCGCTGGCGCGGATCCCGGGGCTGCGCATCGTCGGCGAGTACCTGGTGCCGGTGTCGTTCATCCTGGTCGGCCGCCCGGGGACGAGCCTCGAGGAGGTGCGCACCGTCGCCGCGCACCCCGTGGCCTACGGACAGTGCCGGGTGTGGCTCGACCGCGAGATCCCCAGCCACGAGCACCTGCCCGCCTCCAGCAACGTCCAGGCCACCGTCGACCTGCTGGGCGGATCTCCCGCGGACGCGGCCATCGCCCCTCCCGGGATCGTCGCCCACCACGACGTCGCGGTGCTGGCGGAGCGGATCGGCGACAACCCGAACGCCGTCACGCGCTTCGTGCACGTCTCGCGCTCGCACGCGCTGCCCGAGCCGACCGGCGCCGACAAGACCAGCGTGATCGCCGAGCTCCCGGCCGACCAGCCGGGCGCCCTGCTCGACATGCTCGAGCAGTTCGCGACCCGCGGGGTGAACCTGAGCATGATCCAGTCGCGGCCGATCGGCGACGCCCTCGGCCGGTACCGGTTCGTCATCGACCTCGACGGGCACGTCCAGGACGAGCGGGTCGCCGACGCGCTGATGGGGCTGCGGCGCTTCAGCCCGAAGGTGATCTTCCTCGGCTCGTATCCGCGCGCTGACCGCCGCCCGGTCACCTCCGTGCGACGCTACGACGACGAGGTGTTCCTCGAGGCCCGCGACTGGCTGCGAGGGATCCTCTCCCACGAGCCGGAGGTCGACGATGACCGGGGACGACGATGACCGGGGACGACGATGACGGGTCGCGACGATGACTGACGACGACGAACGGGTCGACCCGCGCTACGACCCGGCCTTCCAGCGCGGGTTCTCGGGACCGGTGGAGCGTCTGAGGGGCGACGAGCGGGCGTTCGCCAGGCCCGGCTCGGGTGCCGCCCCCGGCGCTCCCGCCGCCACGTCCGGAGCCGCCGCTCGTCCCGCGCTCCCGGAGTCGCGCGTGGTCCGCCCCGGCTCCTCGTCCGTGCCCGGACCGCGCCGCATCATGGCACTGCCCGACATCGCCGGAGCCGCCGAGGGCCGGCGGTCGCACCGCCTCGGCGCCGAGACCGCGCCCGCACCCCTGCCGGAGCCGGCCGCCGACCCCGCTCCCGCGGCTCCCGCCGAGCCCGTGCGCGAGGCGCCCCTGCTGCGGAACCCGTGGCTCCTCGTGCTCCTGCTGGCAGGCCTCGCCGGGACCCTGATCGGCCTCGCGCTCCTCTACACCGGCTACTCCTCGCCGCCTCCGCCGTACTACGGCGACTCCGACGTGCCCTCGCCCGCGTGGATCCAGCGGCAGCTCCTCTACTACTCCTGCATCCCCCTGCTGGGCTGCCTGCCGGCGTCGCTGCTGCTGGCGGTCGGAGTGGCGGCGCTGCGGTGGCGCGGCGTCGCCGTGCGGCCCCGCGCCGAGGAGCCGCGCGAGTCCGCGCAGCTCCTCGAGGCCGAGGCTCAGACTCCGGACGCGCCGAAGAGCAGGCCGAGGAGGTAGGTCACCAGGGCCGCGCCGTAGCCGATCCCGAGCTGGCGCAGCGCCCGGGCCAGCGGCGGGGCGCCCGAGAGCAGCCCGACGACCGCGCCGGTGGCGAGCAGGGCGACGCCCACGAGCACGCAGGCGACGACCACCGCGGCGAGCCCCGTCAGGCCGAGCAGGTAGGGCAGCACCGGGATGATCGCGCCCGAGGCGAAGAAGCAGAAGCTCGACAGCGCCGAGCCCATGCCCGTGCCGATCGACTCGTGCTCGTCGACGTCGGGGTCTCCTGCGGGACCGCCCAGCGTGATGGGGGAGGTGACGGCGCCGCCGCGCAGGCCCGTGAAGACGGAGGCGGCACGCGCGTCGGCCTGCTCCTGGGTCATCCCGCGAGCGCGGTAGACGAGGGCGAGCTCGTTCGCGTCGACGTCCAGGTCGGGGACGATGCGGTTCGCGTCGAGGTCCGGGCTGGAGGCCGAGAGCAGCTCGCGCTGCGAGCGCACCGAGACGAACTCGCCCGCGCCCATCGAGAGGGCGCCGGCGAGCAGGCCCGCGATGCCCGTGAACAGGACGACGCCCGTCCCGACTCCGCTCGCTCCCACTCCGAGCACGAGGGCGAGGTTCGAGACCAGGCCGTCGTTCGCTCCGAAGACCGCCGCGCGGAACGTCCCGGAGAGGCGGTTCCGGCCGCGCTCGGCGAGCCCGCGGACGACCTCGCCGTGGATCCGCTCGTCGGCGGCCATCGCCTCGGTGGCGTCGTCGTCGTCGGCGTAGGGGGAGCGGGCCTCGGCGCGCTGGATCAGGGCGAGGACGAACACGGAGCCGAAACGGCGGGTGAGGAAGCCGAGGAAGCGCGTGCGGAGGTCCGGGCGGGGCGCGGGCTCCGCCGCGGAGCCGAGTAGCTCGCGCCAGTGCTCCTCGTGGCGTCCCTCGGCCACGGCGAGCGCGAGCAGGATCTCCCGCTCCTCGCCGGAGCGGCGGCCGGCGAGGTCGCGGTACACGGAGGCCTCGGCGAGCTCGTCGGCGAGGTAGCGGCGCCAGCGGCGCACCTGTGCGGGACTGGGGGTGGGGGCGGTGGTCGCCATGCGATCTCCTGGCTCAGGTCCGCCGACCCGCGCGAGAGGACCGGTCAGGACGTGCGTCGACTGACCGAAGGTCTCGTTCGCCCCGGCCGGAGCCGGGGTGGAGCGCCGGGCCCGGATCGTCCCGGACCAGCATGTCGACGCGCCTCGTCGTCCGCTCGGCGGACGGTGGGAACTACTCCCCTTCGCGGGGACCACCGTAGCCGAGATCGGAGGAGAACGCCCGGCCGATCCGTGGGCCGCCGGGCGGACGTCCGCCCGGCCCGGGGCCGGACCGTCGTCGCGGACGCTCGCGCCGGGTCAGAGCGAGGCGGTCGCCCGGGCGGCGCGGCGGGCCTGGCGCTCGTGCTCGGCGTCCAGGAGCGTGCGCGTGGCGGGGACCGCCAGGAACTCGACCAGGGTGTCCGTCTCCTCGACGATGCGCTCGGCGCGGTCGAGCGGGTCGGCGCGCAGGAGGCGGCGGGCGGCGGACGCGACGTGCGCCGGCTTCGCCGCCAGGGCGCGCACGCGCTCGTCGACGCGGCCGGCGAGGTCGGCGCGCGGCACGACCTCGGTCACGAGCTGCCACTCCAGCGCCTCGGCCGCGCGGACCGGGCGGCCCGAGAGCACGAAGTCCAGGGCGCGGCGGCGGCCGACGACGCGGGGGAGCGCGGCGGTGACTCCGACGTCCGGGACGAGCCCGACGTCGCCGTACGCGCTGAGGAAGAGTGCGGCGGGAGTCGCGATCACGATGTCGGCGGCCAGAGCGAAGGCGATGCCGGCGCCGGCGACCATGCCGTCGATCGCGCAGACGACGACGGCGCGGCTGTCCTCGAGCAGGCGGATGACCTGGCCGGTCGTGGTCGCGACGTCGCGCAGGTAGTGGTCCGGGTGCTCGGACCCCATGATCGCCGAGATGTCGCCGCCCGTGCAGAACGCGCGGCCGGCCGCGGCGATCACGATGACGGAGCAGCCGGCGTCGGCGTCGAGGTCGGCGACGGTGCTCAGCAGCAGTCGCGCGGTGCCGAGGTCGATCGCGTTGAGGGCGTCGGGGCGGTTGAGGGTGATCCGGGCGACGGAGCCGTCGCGCTCGAGGACGACGCCGGGGGTCGCGTCGATGAGGGGGGTGGCGTGCATGGGAGAGCCTTCAGGGGAGCAGGGGTGTCGAACGCGGGGGGACGTTCTCGGGGGACGACTCACATTCGCAGCCGTCCGCGCGATCGGATGCCTCCTCGCGGCCGATGCTCAGCCGGTCCCGGGGGTACGCGCGGGCGGCGGCCCGTCCCGGCCCTCCTCTACACTGCTGGGGTGATTGATCCCGTACTTCTGCGCCAGAACCCGGACGTCCTGAAGCGCTCGCAGGAGGCGCGCGGCGACTCCGTCGAGCTGGTCGACGAGGCGCTCGAGGCCGACCGCGTGCGCCGTGCGGCGATCACCGAGGCGGAGCGGCTCCGAGCCGAGCAGAACGCCTTCGGCAAGACCGTCGCCAAGGCTCCGAAGGACGAGAAGGCGGCCCTCGTCGCCGAGGCCCAGCGCCTCGCCGCCGCCGCCAAGCAGGCCCAGCAGGAGGCGTCCGAGGCCGACGACGCCTTCACCGTGCTGGTGAAGCGCATCGCCAACCCGATCATCGAGGGCGTCCCCGCGGGCGGCGAGGAGTCGTTCGAGCTCGTCAGGACGGTCGGCGAGCGCCCCGTCTTCGACTTCGCCCCGCGCGACCACCTCGAGCTCGGCGAGCTGCTGGACGGCATCGACATGCAGCGCGGCGCGAAGGTCAGCGGCGCGCGCTTCTACTTCCTCAAGGGCCTGGTCGCCCGCCTCGAGATCGCGCTGATGAACCTGGGCCTCGAGAAGGCGCTCGCCGCCGGCTTCACCCCGCTGATCACGCCGACCCTCGTGCGCCCCGAGATCATGGACGGCACCGGCTTCCTCGGCGAGCACGACGACGAGGTGTACCGCCTCCGCGACGACGACCTCTACCTCACCGGCACCAGCGAGGTCGCCCTCGCCGGCTACCACGCCGACGAGATCCTCGACCTCTCCGGCGGCGCGAAGCGCTACGCGGGCTGGAGCACCTGCTACCGCCGCGAGGCGGGCTCGGGCGGGCGAGACACCCGCGGCATCATCCGCGTGCACCAGTTCAGCAAGCTCGAGATGTTCGTCTACACCCTCCCCGAGGACGCCGAGGCGGAGCACGCGCGCCTGCTCTCGTACCAGGAGGACGTCCTGCAGAGCCTCGGCCTGCACTACCGCGTCATCGACACGGCGGCCGGCGACCTCGGCCAGAGCGCGGCGCGCAAGTTCGACGTGGAGGCGTGGGTCCCCACGCAGGAGACCTACCGCGAGTTGACCTCGACCTCGAACTGCACCACGTTCCAGGCCCGCCGCCTCGACACCCGCTACCGCACCGAGTCGGGGAAGACGGCTCCGGTCGCCACCCTCAACGGCACGCTCGCGACCACCCGCTGGATCGTCGCCCTCCTCGAGACCCACCAGCGGGCGGACGGCTCGGTGCTCGTCCCCGAGGCGCTGCGGCCCCACCTCGGCGGCCTCGAGGTGCTCGAGCCCGTCGCATGAGCGCGGCCCGCGCCTCCGGCCGCCGCCTCGTCGCCCTCGACATCGACGGCACCGTCATGCACGAGGACGGCACCATCACCCGCGCGGTGACGGACGCGATCACCCGCGTGGCCGCCCAGGGCGACGAGGTGATGCTCGCCACCGGGCGCTCGCCCTCCTCCACCCTTCCCGTCGTCGAGCGACTCGGGATCTCGCCCGAGTACGTGATCTGCTGCAACGGAGCGGTCACGCTCCGCCGGGACGCGTCCGGCGCCTACGTCCCCGAGACGGTCGAGACCTTCGACCCGACGGAGGTCCTCGAGACCATCCGCCGCTCCCTCCCCGACGCGCACTACGCCGTCGAGGACGCGGACGGCGCCTTCTTCTACACCGAGGCGTTCCCGGGCGGTGCCGTGATGGGTGCCGAGACGACCCACGTCCCCTTCGAGGAGCTGCTCGGCCGGCTGTGCACCCGCGTCGTCGTGATCTCGCCCGAGACCGGCATCGAGGAGTTCACCTCGCTGGTCGAGGAGATGGGCCTGCACCAGGTCAGCTACGCGATCGGCTGGACCGCCTGGCTCGACATCGCCCCGCACGGCGTCAACAAGTCCACCGCGCTCGAGGTCGTCCGCGAGGAGCTGGGCATCGAGCGGAGCGACGTGGTCGCGCTGGGCGACGGCCGCAACGACATCGAGATGCTCACCTGGGCCGCCGCCGAGGGCGCAGGGCTCGCGATGGGGCAGGCGCCCGACGAGGTGCGGGCCGTGGCCTCCGCCGTGATCCCCTCGGTCCACCAGGACGGCGTGGCGGTCGCGCTCTCGGCGCTGCGCTGATCACGGTCCCGCGCGCTCGGCGGTTACTATCGGGTGTCGCTCCTGCGGGAGCGGCCGGGAGGGCTGTCCGAGCGGCCGATGGAGCCAGTCTTGAAAACTGGTGGGCGGAAACGTCTCGTGGGTTCGAATCCCACGCCCTCCGCCACGCCGACCGCCACGCCGTCCCGTTCTTCGCGTCGCTTCTCGCCGGCGCCTTCCGACGCCCGTCCTGGCGCGCGACGACGGAGGCCTGCCCGCTCTCCTTCGGAACGCGCCAGCCCTCTGTATAGGATTGCGCGACGCCCGGGATCGACGCCCGGCCCTCACCTCCGCACCACTGACGCCTCGACACCGGGAGACGGATGCGCCGCACGGGCCCTTCGACACAGACTCGCGACACTCCGCGCACGCCGCGCCCCTTCGTGCGGCACGGCCGCCAGAAGCGGCACACCCTCGCGCGGACCCTGGTGAAGGGAGCCGCCCTCGTGGGCGGTGTCGGTGTGGTCGCCTCGGTGTCGGTGGTCGCGATCGCGGCGACGCTGATCGTCCAGTCCGTGCAGCCCTCGGTCGACCTGCACCCGGGCGCGGCCGGCTCCAGCGTCGAGGCCGGAGGCGCCCCGGAGATCGGCGCACTGGAGGGCGGCTTCAACGTCCTCGTCGTCGGCAGCGACTCGCGGAAGGGCCAGGGCGACGCCTACGGCGACCCCGATGAGGAGACGAGCGTCCTCAACGACGTCAACATGCTGATGCACGTCTCGGCCGACCACAGCAACGCGACGGTCGTGAGCTTCCCCCGCGACATGTACGTCGACATCCCGGAGTGCGTGAACGCCGCCACGGGTGAGACGATCCCCGCCCGGTACGACACCAAGATCAACGAGGCGATGGGCAGCGACGTCAGCCTCGGCTGCGTGGCAGGGGTCGTCGAGGACCTCATGGGCGTCCGGGTCGACTACGGCGCGGTCGTGCAGTTCAACGGCGTGATCGAGATGTCGAACGCGGTCGGCGGAGTCGACGTCTGCGTCGCGACCGAGATCGCGGACCCCTACACGAACACCTACCTCGAGCCGGGCGTGCACTCGCTCGAGGGCATGGCGGCGCTGCAGTTCCTCCGCAGCCGCCACGGCATCGGCGACGGCAGCGACCTGACCCGCATCAGCAACCAGCAGGTCTTCCTCTCGGCGCTCGTGCGCCGGATCAAGAGCGCGGACACCCTCCTCAACCCGGTCGCGCTCTACGGGCTCGCGAAGGCGGCGCTCGGCAACATGACGCTCTCGACCGGTCTCGACAACGTGAACACGATGGTCCAGATGGGACTCGCGCTGAAGGACGTCGACCTCGCGGACGTCGTCTTCGCGCAGTACCCGACCGGGGCGACTCCGAGCGGAGTGGAGCCGGACCGCGCCGCGGGCGACGTCCTGGCGAGCGCCCTGCAGACCGATCAGCCCATCGCCATCACCGGCGGCACGGGGGCCGGCGCGACCGTGGAGGGCGAGGCCGCGGCTCCGGCCGACACCGCCGCTCCGTCCGGCCCGGCGACCGCGGATCCGCTGGCGACGGCCGAGGCTGCACCCGGCACTCCTGCACCCGGCACTCCTGCACCCGGCACTCCTGCAGCGACTCCCGAGGACGGATCCAAGGTTGCCCTGCCAGAATCGGTCACCGGCCAGAGTGCCGACCAGCAGACCTGCTCGGTCGGCTTCTTCGGCTGAGCCGAGGGCGGGCGGCACCACGGGTGCTCTCCACCTCGCGCGCTGACTCCGGGACGGCACGCGTCCCGCAGCCGAGAGAGAGTACGACCCGATGAGCGAACGCGCGTCCACCCGGACCACAGCAGCACGGCACGGCCGCCTGCGCCGCCCGAGCGGCGTGCGCTTCGCCGCGCGGATCCTCGCGGCCTGCGTGGGCGTCGGCGTGCTCAGCGCGGTCTGCATCGTGGCGATCGCCGCCTCGCTGATCGCCGGGAGCGCGCGTCCGTCCGTCGACCTCGGGATCGACTCGGGCGGAGGCGACGTGCCCGAGATCGGGGCGATCGAGGGCGGCGTCAACATCCTGCTCGCCGGCAGCGACAGCGCCGACGGATCGGCCGCCGGGGCCTACGGCGAGCGTGCCGAGAACCTCAACGACGTCACGATGCTCATGCACATCTCGGCCGACCACTCGACCGTGGAGGTCGTCAGCTTCCCCCGCGACCTCTACGTCCCGATCCCCTCCTGCACCGACCCGGCCACCGGCGCCGTCTCGGACGAGGTGGACTCGGCGAAGATCAACACCTCGCTCGAGGCCGGCGGGCTGGCGTGCACCGTGCAGACGGTCGAGCAGCTGACCGGGCTCGAGATCCCCTACGCGGCGCTCATCCAGTTCGAGGGCGTCATCGAGATGTCGAACGCGGTCGGCGGAGTGGACGTCTGCGTCGCCACCCCGATCCAGGACGAGTACACGGGGCTGAACCTCGACGCGGGCACGCACACGCTCGTCGGCGCCGAGGCGCTGGCGTTCCTCCGCACCCGGCACGGCGTCGGCGACGGCAGCGACCTCACCCGCATCTCGAGCCAGCAGGTGTACCTCTCATCGCTGGTGCGCAAGGTGAAGAGCGCGTCGACGCTCTCGAACCCGGTGAACCTCTACGGCCTCGCGAAGGCGGCCGTCTCGAACATGCAGCTCTCCACCTCGCTCGAGAACGTGAACACCCTCGTGTCGATCGGCCTCGCGGTGAAGGACGTCGACCTCGCGAACGTGGTCTTCGTGCAGTACCCGACCTTCATCGACGGCAACGGCGTGTACCCCAGCGAGGACGCGGCGGCGGCGCTGAACGCGGCGCTCCTCGCCGACCAGCCGATCGCGCTGAGCGGCACCACCGGCGGCGGCTCGCAGTCGACGGGGGAGGAGCCCGGGGCGACCAACGCTCCGGCGGCCACGGAGTCGCCGGCCACCGACGCCCCCGCGACTGACGCCCCCGCGACGAGCGCACCCGACGGGCCGGTCATCCTCCCGAGCGACGTCTCCGGGCAGACCGCGCAGCAGGAGACCTGCACGATCGGCCGGCCCCTGTCGGACCAGTAGGCGGCTTCTCGCCCTCCCGCGGAGGGGCCGGCGCCCGTGTCGCGAGGCCCTCGCGGGTGCGGTTATGATGGTCGTCGTGCGTCCGCCAGCGGGCGCTCGGGAGTCGTCGCATAGTCCGGTCGAGTGCACCACCCTGCTAAGGTGGAGAACCCTTTATTGGGTTCCGTGGGTTCAAATCCCACCGACTCCGCATCGTCCGAAGGCCCCGCTCAGGCGGGGCCTTCGTCGTTCCCGGCGGTGCCTGTGCCTGCCGCAGTACCGGCGTCTCCCGGCGGTGCCGGTGTCGCCGCAGTGCCGGGGTCTCGCGGTGCCGGAGCCTTCCGGCCGGTGCTCCGCCGCTCGCGCGCGGCGTCGGCGCCCGATGCGACCCGGCGCCTCAGCCGGCCGGGATCCGCCGCCGATCCGCCGGGCGGGTGCGCTCCCGGAGCGGCTACCCTGATCGGATGCCCAGCCCGATCCTCGACGCCCTGTCCGCCCCTCCCGCGCGGAGGGACGTCGCCTCGATCCGGGGTGCTCTCGCCGAGGTCGCGATCGGCGACTCGGTGCGCGTCCTCGTCCGCTCCCCGCGCTACGGCCTCTACGGGATCGAGGGGGTCGTCCGGCAGGCCGTCGGCGGCGAGCTCGTCGTCGCGGACGTCTTCCTCGGCACGGGGACCGAGATCCAGAGCATCGCCCTGGCTACGGACGCCGACGAGGTCGGCGGGGAGCGCTCGGCCGAGGGACTCGAGCACGGGGATCCGGTGCGCGTGGCGTTCTCGACTCCGGCGCTCGGGTCGTTCACGATCACGGGCCCGCTGACGGCCGGCGGCCGCGACGGGTTCCTCCTCGTCGGCAGCTGGATCGTCGCGGACGGCGGCGAGCCCGGCCGCCACGTCGACCGCATCGAGCGCATGACGGACGTCGGCGTCCACGAGAAGCACGTCCCCGGGCGCCGCTCCGCAGTCGAGGAGTAGCCCCTCAGCTCTGGCAGTGCGGGCACCAGTAGGTGACCCGCAGCTGCAGCTCGTCGTCGCCGAGCTCACCGCGCTCGATCGGAGTGCCGCAGCGCCGGCACGGCTTGCGGTCGCGGCCGTAGACCCAGAGCTGCTGGCCCGGGCGCAGGTTGCCGGTCGTCGTGCGCTCGATCCGCTCGCGGTTCACGGTGATGAGCCGCTTCGCGAGCGCGATGGTGCGCACGAGGTCGCCGCTCCCGCCGACCGGGCGTGTGGGCAGCACGCCGCGCAGGAAGCACAGCTCGGCGCGGTAGACGTTGCCGAGTCCGGCCATGATCCGCTGGTCGAGCAGCGCGAGCCCGATCGGCCGCTCCGGATCGGCGGACAGGCGTCGCAGCGCCTCGTCCGCGTCCCAGTCGGCGCCGAGCAGATCGGGGCCGAGGTAGCCGACCACGTCCTCCTCGGCCGAGCGCGGGACGATCTCGAGGAGCCCGAGCTCGAAGCCGACCGCCTGCCAGTCCTCGGTCTCGAGGACGATCCGGGCCTGGAACGCCGGCCGGTGCCACTTCGGCCGCTCGCCCTCGCCGCGGGCGTAGAGGTGCCAGCTCCCCTCCATCTTGAGGTGGGAGTGGATCAGCGCGTCGCCGACCCGCATCAGCAGGTGCTTGCCGCGGGGGACGACCTCGTCGATCGTCTCGCCGGTGAGGTCGACCGTCGCGTACTTCGGCACGCGGACGTCGCACCGGGTCAGGACCTCGCCGTCCAGCGCCTCGGCGAGGTTGTGGGCGGATCGGTAGACGGTGTCACCCTCGGGCACGCGGGCTCCCTCCGGCGCTCACGAGCGCATCCTCAGGCCGCGCGGATTCGCGACGAAGCCGGCGGCGACGAGGGCGTCGCCGAAGGGCGTGCCGAGCGCGAAGACGCCGTCGATCTTCTCGACGGTCAGCTTATCGACCCCGCGGGAGCGCACGAGCTGCGAGAGGGCGCCGGCCGCGTCGGCGAGGGCCGCCTCGTCGGCGGTGAAGGTGAGGGCGGTCTTGCCGCCGCGCTCGAGGTAGACCGCGAGCGCTCCGTCGACAACGGCGACCAGCGCGCCGGCCTTCCGACCGGGGCGGTGCCCCTCGCCCTGCGGCCACGGCAGAGCGGCGCCGAACGGATTGGCGGGGTCGGTCGCCGCCAGCGCGAGCACCGGTCGTGAGCGCTCCTGCGCCTCGTCCTGCGGGGCGAACGTGCGGAGCCGGTCGACGCTGCCGGCGGTGCCGAACTGCGCTGCTCCCAGCTTCTCGATGAAGTAGCCCCTCCGGGCGCGGCCCTGCTGCTCGAAGCCGCTCAGCACCTTGTAGGCGAGGGCGAAGCCGCCCAGGACGCCCTCGGCCTGCACGGAGCCGCGGGTGACGATCCCGTACCGCTCGAGCAGCGTCTCGCCGAGCGCGTGCCCGCGGATCGTCGCGTCCGACTCCGCGAGCGGCACGATCGACCAGCGGCCGCCGGCGGTCGGCGGCCCCACGCGGGTGGCCATCGTGGGGCGGGCGGTCATCCGGCCCCGGGGCGCGCGGGCGCGGGCGGGGGCGCGCGGCTGGCGGTGCGCGCCGCCGGTCGAGCCGACGAGGGTGCGCAGCGGCGCCAGGGTGTCGTTCGTGACGAGCCCGGCCCAGACCAGCTCCCACAGGGCCTCGACGAGGCCCGCGTCGTCGGTGGAGCCGACCGCGTCGGAGAGCTGGCGGAAGAAGTAGCCGCCGCCCGAGCCGAGCACGCCGACGATCTCCTGCTGAAGCTCGGTCAGGGTCACGGACTCGGCGGCGGGGACGGGGAGGGTCAGCCCTGCCGTGTCGGCGAGATGGAGGCTCACCCAGCCGTCGTTGCCGGGCAGGGTGCCCGCGCCGGCCCAGAGGACCTCGCCGGTCGCGGTGAGCTCGTCGAGCATCGCGGGGGAGTAGTCGCGCACCCGGGCGGGCAGGATCAGCGACTCCCAGGCGGACGCGGGGATGGGCGCGCCGGCCAGCTGGTCGATCACGGAGGCCACGCCGTCGATACCGCGGAGCGAGCCGCCGACGTGCTGCCAGGCGGGGAGGAAGCGGGCGTACGCGGCCGCGTCCACCGGCTCCACCTCCTTGCGGAGCGCGGCGAGAGAGCGGCTGCGCAGGCGGCGCAGCACCTCGGCATCGCACCACTCGGTCCCGGTGCCTGTGGGGCGGAACTCGCCCTCCGAGACGCGGCGCTCGCCCGCGAGGCGGCGCAGGGTGTCGGTGACGACCGCGACTCCGAGGCCCAGGCGGGTGGCGACGGCGGCGGCGGTGAAGGGGCCGTGGGTGCGCGCGTAGCGGGCGACGAGGTCGCCGAGCGGATCGCGGACCGGGTCGATGAAGGCGACGGGGACGCCGATCGGCAGGGGCACGCCGAGAGCGTCGCGGAGCCGGGAGGCGTCCTCCATCGCGGCGTACCGCTGCTCACCGCCGAGGCCCACGGGCAGGACGCGCTTGGCCTTCACGAGCGCGGCCACGTCGGCCTCGAGCACCGCGCGCTCGATCGCGGGCGCCTTCGCGACGTCCGCCGAGGCGACCGACTCGTCGACCAGGCGCTCCCCGAGCTCGTCGAGCGTCAGCGGGCCGAGCAGCCGGAGCAGGTCGGCGGCGCCCTCGAGCCCGCGGAGGCGGCGCTCGGGCTCGACGCGCTGCAGCTCGCGCTCGATCTGCGCGAGGACGGCCGGGTCGAGCAGCTCGCGCAGCTCCGCCCGACCGAGCAGCTCGCCGAGGAGCGTCGCGTCGACCGAGAGCGCCGCCGCGCGGCGCTCGGCGAGCGGGCTGTCGCCCTCGTACATGAAGGCAGCGACGTAGCCGAAGAGCATGGACCGCGCGAACGGACTGGCGGTCGGCGTCTCGACCTCGAGGATCCGCAGCTCGCGCCCGTCCAGCCGTGCGGCGAGCCGGAGCAGCGCGGGCAGGTCGTAGACGTCCTGGAGGCACTCGCGGACGGTCTCGAGGATGATCGGGAAGGTCGGGTAGGTGCGGGCGACGTCGAGGAGCTGCGCCGCCCGCTGCCGCTGCTGCCAGAGCGGGGAGCGCTTGCCCGGGTTGTACCTCGGGAGCAGGAGCGCCCGCGCCGCGCACTCGCGGAACCGGGCGGCGAAGAGGGCGGAGCCGCCGACCTCGCTCGTGACCAGCTGCTCCAGCTCCTCGCGTTCGAACAGGAACAGCTCGGAGCCCGGCGGCTCCGACTCGGTGTCGGGGATCCGCACGACGATGCCGTCGTCCCCGGCCATCGCCGCTCCGTCGACGCCGTGCCGCTCGCGGACGCGGGCGCCGATGGCGAGCGCCCACGGCGAGTGCACCTGCATCCCGTACGGGGAGTGCAGCACCAGCCGCCAGTCGCCCAGCTCGTCGCGGAAGCGCTCGAGCACGAGGGTGCGGTCGTCCGGGATCTGCCCGGTGGCCAGGCGCTGCTCGTCGAGGAAGGAGAGGAGGTTGTTGGTCGCGTACTCGTCGAGCCCGGCCGCCGTGCAGCGCTCGCGCGCCGTCTCGGGGGCGGCGGCGCCCACCTCGCGGGTGAACGCCCCGATCGCCTCGCCGAGCTCGGCGGGGCGCCCCTGCGAGTCGCCCTTCCAGAACGGGAGGCGCCCGGGCTCGCCGAACGCCGGCGTCACGATCACGCGGTCGTAGGTGATCTCCTGGATGCGCCAGCTGGTGGCTCCGAGCGCGAAGACGTCGCCGACGCGGGACTCGTAGACCATCTCCTCGTCGAGCTCTCCGACGCGGTTGCCGGTCGAGCCCGGCTCGCCGACCATGAACACGCCGAAGAGCCCGCGGTCGGGGATGGTGCCGCCGCTGGTGACGGCGAGGCGCTGGGCGCCGGGCCGGCCGGTGAGCGTGTTCGCGTCGCGGTCCCAGACGAGGCGCGGCCGCAGCTCCGCGAACTGGTCGGAGGGGTAGCGGCCCGAGAGGAGGTCGAGGGTCGCCTCGTAGGCGGAGCGGGGCAGGGACACGAAGGGGGCGCTGCGGCGGACGGTGTCGAACCAGTCGTCCACGTCGAGGCTCTCGAGGGCGGTCGCGGCGACGGTCTGCTGCGCGAGGATGTCGAGCGGGTTCGCGGGGACGGCGATCGCCTCGATCAGGCCCGAGCGCATCCGCTCCGTCGTCACGGCGGAGTGGAGAAGGTCGGCCCGGTGCTTGGGGTAGAAGGACCCGCGCGAGACCTCGCCGACCTGGTGGCCGGCTCGACCCACGCGCTGCAGGGCGCTCGCGACCGAGGGCGGCGTCTCGACCTGGACGACGAGGTCGACCGCGCCCATGTCGATCCCCAGCTCGAGGCTCGAGGTCGCGACCACGCAGCGCAGGCGGCCGGACTTCAGGTCGTCCTCGATGATCGCGCGCTGCTCCTTGCTCACCGAGCCGTGGTGGGCGCGGGCGAGCAGCGGCTCCTCGTCGGGCGCGGACTGCCCGCTGCCGCTCGTGCCCCCGGCCGCTCCCATCGCCTCGGCCGGGGAGCGGCGGACGGAGGAGGAGGCCGCCTCGGCGAGCAGGGCCCCGACGGCGACGGGCTCGCCCGCCTCGCGCGCCCGCCCCGCGGCGAGCTCGCGGCGCTCGGCGTAGATCTCGTTGAGCCGGGCGGTCAGCCGCTCGGCGAGACGGCGGGAGTTCGCGAAGACGATGGAGGAGGTGTGCGCGAGGACCCGGTCGACGATCGACTCCTCGACGTGCGGCCAGATCGACCCGCTCTGCGGACCGGTGGCCCCCATCGTCGATCCGTCCTGCGGAGCCGCCGTCCCCAGCTCGGACATGTCCTCGACCGGGACGACGACGCTGAGGTCCCACTGCTTCTCGGACGCCGGAGCCACGATCGCGACCGGGGAGCGGCCGGCGAGGAACCGGGCCACCTCCTCGCGCGGACGCACCGTCGCCGAGAGGCCGATGCGCTGCACCGGCTTCGGGAGCAGGGCGTCGAGCCGCTCGAGGGAGACGGCGAGGTGCGCCCCGCGCTTGGTCGACGCGACCGCGTGGACCTCGTCGACGATGACCGTCTCGACGCCGCGGAGCGACTCGCGCGCCGCCGAGGTGAGCATGAGGTAGAGCGACTCGGGGGTCGTGATCAGGATGTCCGGCGGCGTCTTCTGCAGCACGCGCCGCTCGGCGGCGGGCGTGTCTCCCGACCGCACCCCGACGGTGACCGTGGCCGGCGCACTGCCGATGCCCTCGGCGCTCAGCCGCAGCGCCGTCTGGGTGACGCCGACGAGCGGCGAGCGGAGGTTGCGCTCGACGTCGACGCCGAGAGCCTTCAGCGGCGAGACGTAGAGCACGCGCGTGCGGTGCTGCGGATCCTCCGGCGGCGGGCCCTGCACGAGCCGGTCGATCGCCCAGAGGAAGGCCGAGAGCGTCTTGCCGGAGCCGGTGGGAGCGACCACGAGGGCGTGCGCTCCACTCGAGATGGCCGACCAGGCGCCCTCCTGGGCGGCGGTCGGCGCCGGGAACGCGCCCTCGAACCACGCGCGCGTGGCGGGGGAGAAGCGCTCGAGGATGTCCGGCATGAATCCATCCTCCCTGCCACCTCCGACATTGCCGGGGCCGCGGCCCGGGGGCGAGCCCTTGACGCGGGGGAGTCCGCCCGTCAGGCGAAGCCGAGACGCACGAACGTGCCGATGTCGGCGAGCTCGGCCTGCCCGACTCCGTGGGCGACGCCCTCGTAGACCCGGGCGTCGAGCGCCGTGTGCTCCGGGAACCAGGCCGCCGCGTCCCGCACGAGCTCCTCCGGGATCACCGTGTCGAGCGTCCCGCGGCCCCAGAACACCGGCGGACGCTCGCGGGCGAGCCGCTCGTCAGCGTCGTCGCCCTCGGCGAGCGGGACCACGAACCCGGACAGGGCGACCGCGAAGGCGAAGCGGCCCGGCGCGCGCCGCAGCAGCTGCACCGCCAGCGCGGCGCCCTGGGAGAAGCCCAGCAGCCCCACCGGGCCCGGGTGCTCCAAACCGTCGAGCCACTCGATCACCCCCGCCGCCGCCGCTTCGACGGCCTCGGGATCGGCCCGCGGCTCGTCCGGCACCAGCGGGACACGGAGGGGCCACCACGCGTTCGCCCCGCCGCCCAGGGCGAGAGGCGCCCGGAGGGACGCGAGGACCGGCTCCAGCGGCAGGTAGGCGCCGAGCGAGAACAGGTCCCCCTCGTGCGAGCCGTAGCCGTGCAGCAGCACCAGGAGGGGCCTGCCGACGCGGTCGCGCTCGGAGGAGGACCACAGCACCGCGTTCGCGTCGATTCCCATCGCACCATCATCCCCCTGAGTGCGGGATCGCCGCCGCCGGTCGGAACACCAGCCGCGAGGGGTGAGAATGGCTGCATGAGCGTGCGCACCCCTGACCCGAACTCCGGGTGGCTGTCCGACGACGAACTCGCCGAGATCCGCCGGCGGCTCCCGCTGCTGTACGTGGAGGCCGTGCCCGTCCGGGTCGACGGGCTCGGGCAGGTCACCGAGGTCGGCGTGCTCCTGCGCGCGACCCCCTCCGGCCAGATCACCCGCACGATCGTCTCGGGCCGCGTGATGTACGGCGAGACGTTGCGCGACGCGCTGTTCCGCCACCTCGAGAAGGATCTCGGCCCCATGGCCTTCCCCCTCCTCCCGGCGAGCCCGCTCCCCTTCCACGTCGCCGAGTACTTCCCGATGCCCGGCATGGGACCGTTCACCGACGACCGCCAGCACGCGGTCTCCCTCGCCTACGTCGTGCCCGTCACCGGCACCTGCGACCCCCGCCAGGACGCCCTCGAGCTCACCTGGATGACCCCCGACGAGGCCTGCTCCGACGCGATCTCCGCCGAGATGGAGGGCGGGCGGGGCGCGCTGATCCGCGCCGCGCTCGCTTCCGTCGGCCGCCTGTCCTAGCGGCGCGGATCGGCCGCGGTGCTCCCTTCTGCGCACCGATATCGGCGCGCCGCGGTCGGCTTGCAAGGATGGCGGGCCGGCTGGAGCGTCGGGCGTCCGCCTGGACCGATTCGCTCGCGCGCGAGCCGGCCGTTCGGCTCGTGGAACCGGCGTCCACGGGACCTCTGTGACCGGGCGAGGAGAGGCGGCGCCCCTGCCCGACGACGGCGCAGCAGGGAATCGCCTGATCAGGACGCGGTGAGGACTTCCGGAGCTCCCTGCGCGGGACTCCGCTCGAAGAGGTGAAGCGTGAACGACGAAGGGCCGGGGCCCGCGACCAGTAGTCGCGGGCCCCGGCCCTTCGTGATGTCGGCGCCCTGATCAGGACGAGCGTTGACGTGCGATCACCGATCGCCCAGCCCCCGGACCAGCCGCTCCCCTCGAGGCGAACGGTCGATCCGCGTGCGAGCGGATCGGCCTAGCCGGTCGCGACACGCTCTGCGCGTCGCAACCGTGCTTGAAGCCGACCGCGGTGCGCCGCTCCGCGGCTGCCCGCGAGGCGAACGGTCGATCCGCGTGCGAGCGGATCGGCCTAGCCGGTCGCGACACGCTCTGCGCGTCGCGACCGTGCTTGAAGCCGACCGCGGTGCGCCGCTCCGCGGCGCACAATCGGACTCAGCCCTGCGCGCGCCGGCCGCCGCGGCGGGCGCCGCCGCCGGCGGACTCGCGGGCGGGAGCGGCCGAGGCCGCTCCGCCGGTCGCGGTGCTGTAGAACGAGCGCGATCCGCCCGAGGTCGAGGGGGCACCGGCGGCCGAGCGGCTGCGGCCTCCGCGGGCGCCGCCGCGGGCGGGTCCCTCGGCGGCGGTGCGGTCGCGGCGGGGGCGGTCGCCTCCGCCGGTCGCGGCACCCGTCGAGCGTCCGCCGCGGGGTGCGGCGGTGCCCTCGGTGCGGGCCGCGCGCTTGCGCTGCGCGTTGGCGCCCTGCGAGCGTCCGCCCTGCGACTGGCCGCGGACGGGCTCGACGACGGCGCTGGGGGTGACGTACGGAGCGACGTCGCCGACGAGCTTCGCGACGGCGGCCGAGTCGGCCGTCACCTGCTGGGGCGCGACCTGGATCGCGGCCTTGCGGAGGAGGGTCTTCACGTCGCTGCGCTGCGTGGGCAGGACGACGGTGACGACGTCTCCCTCGCTGCCGGCGCGGGCGGTGCGGCCCGAGCGGTGCAGGTACGCCTTGTGCTCCATCGGCGGGTCGACGTGGATGACGAGCTCGACGTCGTCGACGTGCACACCGCGGGCGGCGACGTCGGTGGCGACGAGGACCTTGACGGTGCCGGCGCCGAACGCGGCGAGGTTCCGGTCGCGGGCGACCTGCGAGAGGTTGCCGTGCAGGTCGACCGCGGGGATGCCCTGGCCGGTGAGCTGCTTGGCGAGCTTCTTCGCATGGTGCTTGGTGCGCATGAAGAGGATGCGGCGGCCGGTGCCGGACGCGAGCGTCTTCACGAGAGCGTTCTTGGCGTCGAGGCCGTCGACCTCGAACACGTGGTGGGTCATCAGCGCGACCGGCGAGTTGGCCTCGTCGACCGAGTGGAGCACCTCGTTCTGGAGGTACTTCTTGACCAGCTTGTCCACGCCGTTGTCGAGCGTCGCGGAGAACAGCAGGCGCTGCCCGCCGCGGGGGGTCTTGTCGAGGATGCGCGTGACGACCGGCAGGAAGCCGAGGTCGGCCATGTGGTCGGCCTCGTCGAGGACGGTGATCTCGACGGCGTCGAGGTTCACGAAGCCCTGCTTCATCAGGTCCTCGAGGCGGCCCGGGCAGGCCACGACGATGTCGACGCCCTGCTTGAGCGCGGCGACCTGGCGCTGCTGCGAGACGCCTCCGAAGATCGTGGTGGTGACGATGCCGTACGCGTCGGCGAGGGGCTGCATCGCGGCGGTGATCTGCGTGGCGAGCTCGCGGGTCGGCGCGAGGACGAGTCCGAGCGGGCGGCCGGGGCGGCGGCGTCCGCCGGCGAGCGAGCCGCCGAGTCGGGCGATCATCGGGATGGAGAAGGCGAGGGTCTTGCCGGAGCCGGTCTTGCCGCGGCCGAGGACGTCGCGTCCGCCGAGGGTGTCGGGCAGCGTGTCGACCTGGATCGGGAAGGGCTCGGTGATGCCGCTCGCGGTGAGCGCGGCCACGAGGGGGGCCGGCACGCCGAGGGCGCTGAAGGAGAGGGGGGTGTTCGACATGGAGTGGTGCCTTTCGGGGGCATCATGCCGATCGAGGACGCGCGGGCGGTGGCCGGGGCGCGGGTGATCGGCGTTCGGGCGAAGGTGACGGTGGTCACATCCGTTCGCCGTACGATTCGGTGCGCGCGGCCGGGGGCCTCATGCACGTGCGCCAGATGGTCGGGACGGATCCTCGACGGTCAGAGTCCTAGGGGACAAGGGGCGTTCTACGACGCGGGGGAGCGCAGTCGCTGCGCTCGCACCGTCCCACTCTAGTGGATGCCGATCCATCCGCGCATCGCGGCCTGCACGCGGGAGCCGTCGCGGTCGCTCAGCTTGGTCCCGACGAAGTCGCCCGCCCAGTCCGAGGTCTGCACGCGGAAGGCCGGCTCCGGGTCGCGCAGGGTCTTCAGGATGACGGCGGCGACGTCGGACGGGTCCTGCGCGTGGGTCGAGGAGAAGGACGACGCGGCGCGGTCGAGGTAGGCGCCGAGCGCCGGCGCGTAGGGGCCGGCCTGCGCGAGCATCGCCGCCGCGTCGATGCCGACGTTCTCGACGAAGCTGCTGCGGACCGCTCCCGGCTCGATCAGCGACACGTGGACGCCGACGGAGGCGGCGACCGGGGCGAGCGCCTCGAAGAACCCCTCGACCGCGAACTTCGCCGCGCAGTAGTCCTCGTTGAACGGCTGCCCGATCGCGCCGCCGACGCTCGAGACGGTGACGATGCGACCGCGGGACGAGCGCAGCATCGGCATCGCGGCGCGGGTGACCGCGACGGTGCCGAAGAAGTTGACCTCCATCACGCGGCGCAGCTCCTCCGGATCCTCCAGCTCGAGGGTGCCGAGGTGGCCGGCTCCGGCGTTGTTCACGAGGGCGTCGAGACCGCCGAGCTCCTCCTCCACGGCGCGGAGGCAGCCCGCGACGGAGTCCGCGTCGGTCACGTCGAGCGCCCGCAGGTCGAGCCCGACGCGTGCCTCGGCGGCGGCGGCGCGCAGGCCCTCCGCCCGCTCCGGATCCCGCACGGTGGCGACCACCCGCCAGCCCGCGCGCGCGGCCTCGATCGCGGTGGCGCGGCCGATGCCGGTGGAGGTTCCGGTGACGAGGAGGACGGGACGGGGCATGCGGCTTTCCTGCTTTCCGGCGCACGACGGCGCCGCCCGGAGGCTATCGGCCGCCGCTCCGAGAACGTCCAGGGTCGGTGTCAGCCCCGGTAGCGCTCGCCGACCGGCACCTCGACCGGCAGCCGGTTGCCCGCCTGGGCGAGCGGGCAGGCCCAGGCCGGGTCGTAGGCGCAGGAGGGGTTGTAGGCGAAGTTGAAGTCGAGGACCAGCGTCCCCGGGGCGGAGCCCGGACCGAGGTCGGCGCCCTTCACGGTGTCCAGGAGGTAGCGGCCACCGCCGTAGGTGCCGCCGGGTGTCCCCGCGAGGGCGTCCTTGACCGGCAGGAACAGGCCTCCGCCGTAGGACGCGAGGCGCCAGACGTCGAGGCTGCCGGCGTCCGGCACCTCGACCGTGCCGATCAGCTCGAAGGGGACGGTGCCGTCGGTGCCGGTCTCCACGTCCATCCGCCGCGCCTCCTCGGCGGGGGCCACCTCGAGCTCGAAGCGCCAGGCCGCGTCGTAGGGCGCGATCGGCAGCGAGCGGAAGTGCGCACGGTCGGCCGGGAGGAGGGGGGTGGAGGGGTGCTGCGCGAAGAGCGCGTTGCGCCCGCGGATCCAGGACGCGTGCGCGGCGAGCAGGTCCACGTTCGAGAGCCGGCGCACCTCCGCGTAGAGGGCCTGGACGTGGCGGCGCCAGTCCGACACCTCGACCGCGTTCGTGAGGCGGCGGCGGGGCGAGACGCCGTCGTCGTCCTGCTCCTCCTCGTCGGCGGAGGGCCACTGGAGGCGCAGGAGCTCCGAGCGCGACAGCTCGGTCTCCTCCTCGGCGACACCGTCGGGGCTCATGCGGCGGACTCCCCGCGCGGGCGGGTGTCGGCACCGACATCGTGGCGCCAGGACGGGGCGAGGGAGCGGATGCGGATGCCGCGCCACTGCCAGAACGCCCACATCGACGGCCAGAGCGCGGCCGAGGCGAGGCCCGCCGAGAACTCGAGGCGGTCGCGGAAGAGCGTGCGCCCGTCGGGGAGCGGGGCGACGGCCATGCGGTGGTCCCACGCGGTGATCAGTCGGAGGGAGCCGGTGAGGGGACCGCCGCTGTCGCGCAGGATCCGCACGTCGGGCATCGAGGGGACGCGGCGGTAGGAGAGGTCGATCTCCTGCGCGCCCATCGGCACGATCCCGAGGGCGTCCATCGCGACCTCGTGGGAGCCGAGCCCCCAGGTCGGGCGGAAGCCGCCCTCGTCCAGCGACGCGGCGGTCAGGAGCGGGGACATCACCTCCCGGAACACGGCCGGACTCTGCAGGGCGCGCCAGGCGGAGTCGGCGTCGGTGTCGAGCACGTGCTTGAGCATCACCTTCACGAGGGACATCCTCCTCCGCCCGCCCCGGCGCGGGAACCGGGTGCGCGCGGAGCCCCGGACGTGTATGCGCCTCCGGTGCTCGCTACCGTGTCAGGGTGACCGCTCCCGCCGCCTCCGTCGACCAGTCGACCTACCAGATCCGCTTCGAGTGGGGGGCCCGCGCCCTCCGCGTGCTCGCCCCCGCCCACGTCACGGTGCTCGTCGACGCTCTGCCCGGAGGCGAGAGCCCCGACCTCGGGGGAGTGGAGGGCCGCGTCGTCCGCGCGGGCCTGGCCGACCGCTCGGCCGTCGCCCGCTGGATCCTGGAGCGCCAGCACGAGAACGGCGGGCGCACCAGCGTCAACGTGATCGCCCTCGGCGACATCGATGACAGCGGAGCGGCGCGGTTCGCGATGGAGGACCAGCTGGCGGCCGGCGCCGTCGTCGACGCGCTCATCGGGCTGGGCATCGACCACGTCTCGCCCGAGGCCGCGGTGGCCTGCGCGTCCTACGAGGGCCTGCGCCGGGCGTGCGCGCATCTGCTCACCGCGTCCGAGTCCGGCCGCCTGCTCGCCGCCGAGGGGCGGGCGGACGAGGTCCGGGCCGCTGCCCGGGTCGACACCGTCGACGAGGTGGCGGTCCTCCGCTGACCCGCCGCTCCGGCGGGCGCGGCCTCCGAGCGGTGCAGGGCGTCCGCGGAGCGCACAAGCCCCTGCGGATCCGAGCCGCCGCCTCGACCACTCGCCCGCCCCCGGCGTAGCGTTCGGCGGAGGCGGTCCCTCCGTCCCCGCCCCGACCGAAAGCTGGCCCGCATGAAAGCCGTCCTCAACGACGTCGTCCTCGCCGACGCCCCCGACTCCGACCTGATCTCGATCGAGGGCAACTGGTACTTCCCGCCGTCGAGCATCGCCGAGGGCGTGCTCGTCGAGAGCCCTACGCCCTACACCTGCCCGTGGAAGGGCGAGTGCCAGTACTTCTCGGTGCAGACCGGCGACGGCCTGCAGAAGGACAAGGCCTGGTCGTACCCGCACCCCTACCCGACGGCGTTCGACCGCGTCGGCAAGGACTTCTCGGGCTACGTCGCCTTCGACCGCTCGGTCCGCGTCTCCGACTGACCCGTCCCGCCGCGGTGCCGCTCCCGGTGCCGCGGCGGTGCGTCAGCCGCGCGGGGCGGCGGCGCGCGCCCGGTACGCCCGGACCTTCGACCGGTTCCCGCATCGCTGCATCGAGCACCAGCGGCGCGACCCGGCTCGGGACGTGTCGAGGTAGAGCATCCGGCACTCCGGATCCGCGCAGCGCCTCAGCCGTCCGGTCGCGGCCGGGCCCAGCAGCCCCACGGCCTCCCGGGCGATGGACGCGAGCGCCTGCCTGCCCGCCGCATGGAGCCGTCCTGCCTGCCGCGATCCTCCGCCCAGCACCGGTGGGATGTCGGGCATCGCCGCGACCAGGTTGACCACGTCGACGTCGCGCGGGTCGAGCGCGGTGCCGGCCTCGGCCGCGACGGCCAGCCGGGCGATCGCGCCTCGGAGCATCAGCGCGTCGTCGAGGCGCGCGTCCCGGCTCTCGGGGACGACCGCCTCGAAGCGCTCGGCGAGCCAGGCGGCCAGGGCGGCATCGGAGTCGAGGTGCTCGGCCGCTCCCGGAGGCAGTGCTCCGGTCGTGGCGAAGTCGAGTGCGAGGCTTCCGGAGTCGAACCACCAGCGCCGGCCGTCGGCCTCGGGGAGCCACTGCCCGGTGACCGGCGTGCGGCTGCCGTGAGAGGCCTCGTCCGGGGTCACGGCGCCGGGACCGGTCGGCGCCGCCACTGGATCGCGTTCGCGGGCTCGAACCGGCGCGCGCAGCGGCCGCAGGCCAGGGGCCGGGTGGGCCGGCGATGGCGGTAGAAGAGGTGTCCGCCCGGGCAGGTGCCGACCCACGGCGCGAGCTCGTCCGCGGTCGGGTTGCTGTGGGTGCGCGATCCCGTGTAGCCGAGCCGTGCCGCGATCCGCCGCCACGGCGGTCCGTGCCCGGCGTCGGGCCCGGCGAGCGCGTGCGCGACCTCGTGCAGGAGGGTCTGCCGGACCTCCTCGTCGCTCCAGCGGGCGGCGAGGTGGCGCGAGACCGTGATCCGGCGGCGCGTCCAGTGGCAGGCGCCGCCGCGGGTGCGCGCGTGGTCGAGCGCGAAGGACCAGGAGGGGTCGAGGTGCTCCTCGATCAGCGCGTCGGCCCAGCGGGCCACGTCCTCGAGGTCGGCCACCGGTGGCGCTGCCTAGGACTCGTCGCCGTCGGCGCGGCGGCGGCCGCGGGCGGTGCCGTCGGTGCGGGCTTCGCGGTCGGTCCCGTCCTGGAACTCGGAGGCGGCGGCGTAGCCCAGGCGCGCGACCTCGAGCTCCTCCTCGGGGACCCCGACGCGCTCGCCGAGGGCGGTCGCGGCGTCGAAGTCGCGCATCGCCCGGCCGTACTCGCCCAGCTCGAAGAAGGTGAGGCCGCGGTGCTTGAGCGCGAAGGAGTGCTCGAGGTGCCACTCGTGCGTGCGGGCCTCCTCGACGCAGAGCGCGAGCTCCGAGAGGGCCTCGTCGGTGCGGCCCCGCAGCTGCATGAGGCGGGCGCGGCGGACGCGGGCGGTGAGCAGCTCGGCGCGGTCGCCGGAGAAGCGGGTGCGGCGGACGGCCTCGTTCGCGAGGTCCCACGCCTCGTCGACGCGCCCGAGCAGGCGCAGCAGCTCCGCCTTCTCGGTGAGCGCGGCGAGGCTGCGCAGCGCGCCGATCTCCTCCAGGCGCTCCTGGGCGGCGTCGACGTCGATCTCCTCGTGGAGGGTCGCGGGGTCGTGGCGGATGATGATGCTCAGGGCGATGCTTCCTCGTGGAGTGCGGATCCGGATCGTCGCGCGCGGCGGACGAGAGGACGGTCGGGGTCGCTGACCCCGGCGTCGAGTGTACCGGCGGGTCCCCGGACGGCGCCCCGACGCGCGGCCCGGGTCAGCCCCGTCGCACCTGGAAGATGCTCCGCGCCGGCAGCGGCGACGGGGTGGCGGTCTCGTCCGTGACGACGAGGGCGCCGGCGATGAAGTTCTCGAGCTCCCGCCCCTGCACCAGCTTGGAGGGCGCGGGGTCGGAGGCGAGGCGCCGCGGCAGGCCGTCGAGCGGCAGCGGATCGGCCGAGGCGAGCATCACCACGTTCCCGAAGCGCTTGGCCTTGAGCATCTGGGTGTCGGTCATGATCGCGGTGTGCGCGAAGACGGAGGCGAGCGTCGCGGCCTGGGCGCGGGCGAAGGCGAGCGCGCCGCCGTCTGCCACGTTCACCGCGACCAGGCCGCCGGGGGCGAGCAGCGGCGCGATCGCCCCGTAGAACTCGGCGCTGGTCACATGCGCGGGAGTGCGCGCGCCCGAGAAGATGTCGACGACGACCACGTCGACCGTGCCGCGCAGCCCGGGCGGCAGCTTGCCGAGCACCTCGCGGGCGTCGCCCTGGCGGATGCGGATCTGCGCCCCGCGGGGAAGCGGGAGCGCCTCGCGCACCAGCTCGACCAGAGCGCCCTCGATCTCGACGACCTGCTGGCGCGAGCCCGGCCGGGTCGCGGCGACGTAGCGGGGGAGGGTCAGCGCTCCGGCGCCCAGGTGGAGCGCCGTGACGCTCTCGCCCTCGGGGGCGACGAGGTCGATCGCGTGGCCGATCCGGCGGACGTACTCGAACGAGAGGTGCGTCGGATCCGCGAGGTCGACGTGCGACTGCGGAGTGCCGTCGACGACCAGGGTCGCCGCCTCGGGCGAGTGGCGGTCGGGCTCGATCCGCGCGGTGTACCCGCTGGCGAGCACGGCGCGGGGGTGCTCGGAGTCGTCTCCGCGTCGGCGGCCGGTGCGTTCCTGCATCCGACCAGTCTGCCGCGGCGGCGGGACGGCGGGGCTCCGCGCCCGGCCCGGTCGGATCGATCCGGGAGGCCGCGGCCTCGTATACCGGACCCCGCGGGGCGGCGCAAGCATCCGCACTTGCGCGGCGTGGCGCGATGCGGCTATATTCGTACTTTGCGCTCCCGAGTACCCATGCCCTCATATCGCGGTCGGCAGGTCACCGGAACCCGGCATCAGATGGTGGATGCCGTTGCCACACTCTAGCCCCGCCCCCAAGACCGAGTCGCCTCGGTCCGCACGGCGTGCGGGCAGGGGTGGCGGCCCGTCCGGCGGGAGCCCACTCCACACATCCCACAGATTGAGACCCGCGAGGGTCTACGGAGGTTCCTTCCTTGGCTGCTGCGTCCACCGCGACCACCACCTCACCCAAGAACGGACGCGGAGCTTCGCGTCTCTCGTTCGCCAAGATCAGCGACACCCTGACCGTTCCGGATCTGCTCGCGCTGCAGACCGAGAGCTTCGACTGGCTCGTCGGCTCGGAGGCGTGGAAGACCCGCGTCGCCGAGGCGAAGGCCGCCGGCCGGGAGGACCTCCCCGCCAACTCCGGCCTCGACGAGATCTTCGAGGAGATCTCCCCGATCGAGGACCTCAGCGAGACGATGCAGCTGAGCTTCACGAACCCGTACCTCGAGCCCGAGAAGTACACGATCGAGGAGTGCAAGGAGCGCGGCAAGACCTACGCCGCTCCGCTGTACGTCGAGGCCGAGTTCATGAACCACCTCACGGGTGAGATAAAGACCCAGACGGTCTTCATGGGCGACTTCCCGCTGATGACCGAGAAGGGCACGTTCATCATCAACGGCACCGAGCGTGTCGTCGTGTCCCAGCTCGTGCGCAGCCCCGGCGTCTACTTCGAGCGCCAGCAGGAGAAGACGTCCGACAAGGACATCTACTCCGCCCGCGTCATCCCGAGCCGCGGCGCCTGGCTCGAGTTCGAGATCGACAAGCGCGACCAGGTCGGCGTGCGCATCGACCGCAAGCGCAAGCAGTCGGTCACCGTGTTCCTCAAGGCCCTCGGCCTGACGAGCGAGGAGATCCTCGAGCAGTTCGCCGGCTACGAGTCGATCGAGCTGACCCTCGAGAAGGACAACATCCTCACCAAGGAGGACGCCCTCCGCGACATCTACCGCAAGCTCCGTCCGGGCGAGCAGGTCGCCGCCGAGGCCGCCCGCGCGCTGCTGGACAACTTCTACTTCAACTCCAAGCGCTACGACCTCGCGAAGGTCGGCCGCTACAAGATCAACCGCAAGCTCGGCATCGACAAGGCGCTGTCCGACTCGGTGCTCACGGTCGAGGACATCATCGCGACCATCAAGTACCTGGTCGCCCTGCACGACGGCCGCACCGCCCTCCCCGGCGTGCGCGACGGCGAGCCGGTCGAGCTGCGTCTCGACGTCGACGACATCGACCACTTCGGCAACCGCCGCATCCGCGCGGTCGGCGAGCTGATCCAGAACCAGGTCCGCACCGGACTGTCCCGCATGGAGCGCGTCGTCCGCGAGCGCATGACCACGCAGGACATCGAGGCGATCACCCCGCAGACCCTGATCAACGTGCGCCCCGTCGTCGCCGCGATCAAGGAGTTCTTCGGGACCAGCCAGCTGTCGCAGTTCATGGACCAGAACAACCCGCTCGCGGGTCTGACCCACAAGCGCCGCCTGTCGGCGCTCGGCCCCGGCGGACTCTCCCGTGAGCGCGCCGGCGTCGAGGTCCGCGACGTCCACCCCTCGCACTACGGCCGCATGTGCCCGATCGAGACCCCGGAAGGCCCGAACATCGGCCTGATCGGGTCGCTCGCGTCCTTCGCGCGCATCAACTCGTTCGGCTTCATCGAGACCCCGTACCGCAAGGTCGTCGACGGCACCGTCACCTCGCAGATCGACTACCTCACCGCGTCCGAGGAGGACGAGTACCTGGTCGCCCAGGCGAACGCCCCCCTCACGAAGGACTTCCGCTTCGCGGAGGGCAAGGTCCTGGTCCGCCCCAAGGGCGGAGAGGTCGAGCTCGTCGACGCCGAGCGCGTCCACTACATGGACGTCTCGCCGCGCCAGATGGTCTCGGTCGCGACCTCGCTGATCCCGTTCCTCGAGCACGACGACGCGAACCGCGCGCTCATGGGCGCGAACATGCAGCGTCAGGCCGTCCCGCTGCTGCGCAGCGAGTCGCCCGTCGTCGGAACCGGCATGGAGGGCTTCGCGGCCATCGACGCCGGCGACGTCATCACCGCCGACAAGGCCGGTGTCGTCCAGGAGGTCTCCGCCGACTCCGTCACCGTCCAGCTGGACGAGGGCGGCACGCAGACCTACTTCCTCCGCAAGTTCGACCGCTCCAACCAGGGCACCTCGTACAACAACCGCGTGGTCGTCTCGGCCGGCGAGCGCATCGAGGTCGGCGAGGTCGTCGCCGACGGCCCCGCCACCGAGAACGGCGAGCTCGCGCTGGGCAAGAACCTGCTCGTCGCGTTCATGCCGTGGGAGGGCCACAACTTCGAGGACGCGATCATCCTCAGCCAGAACCTGGTGAAGGACGACGTCCTCTCCTCGATCCACATCGAGGAGTACGAGGTCGACGCCCGCGACACCAAGCTCGGCAAGGAGGAGATCACCCGCGACCTCCCCAACGTCAGCCCGGAGCTCCTGGCCGACCTGGACGAGCGCGGCATCATCCGCATCGGCGCCGAGGTCCGCCCCGGCGACATCCTCGTCGGCAAGGTCACGCCCAAGGGCGAGACCGAGCTCTCGGCCGAGGAGCGCCTGCTCCGCGCGATCTTCAACGAGAAGAGCCGCGAGGTCCGCGACACGTCGCTGAAGGTGCCCCACGGCGAGCAGGGCACGATCATCGGCGTCAAGGTGTTCGACGCGCAGGACGGCGACGACGAGCTCGGCTCGGGCGTCAACCAGCGCGTGGTCGTCTACATCGCCCAGAAGCGCAAGATCACCGAGGGCGACAAGCTCGCCGGCCGCCACGGCAACAAGGGCGTCATCTCGAAGATCCTGCCGGTCGAGGACATGCCGTTCCTCGCCGACGGCACCCCGGTCGACATCGTCCTCAACCCGCTCGGCGTCCCCGGCCGCATGAACTTCGGCCAGGTCCTCGAGATCCACCTAGGGTGGATCGCGAAGCAGGGCTGGAAGGTCGAGGGTCAGCCGGAGTGGGCCGCGCGCCTGCCCGAGCACGCCCGCGAGGCGGCGCCCGGCACCAAGGTCGCGACCCCCGTCTTCGACGGCGCGGCTGAGGAGGAGCTCGCAGGGCTCCTCGACTCCACCACCCCGACGCGCGACGGAGAGCGCCTGATCGGCTCGTCCGGCAAGACGCAGCTGTTCGACGGCCGCTCCGGGGAGCCCTTCCCGGACCCGGTCTCGGTCGGCTACATGTACATCCTGAAGCTGCACCACCTCGTCGACGACAAGATCCACGCGCGCTCGACGGGCCCGTACTCGATGATCACCCAGCAGCCGCTCGGTGGTAAGGCGCAGTTCGGCGGACAGCGCTTCGGCGAGATGGAGGTGTGGGCCCTCGAGGCGTACGGCGCCGCCTACGCCCTCCAGGAGCTCCTCACCATCAAGTCGGACGACATCCTCGGCCGCGTGAAGGTGTACGAGGCCATCGTCAAGGGCGAGAACATCCAGGAGCCCGGCATCCCGGAGTCCTTCAAGGTCCTCATCAAGGAGATGCAGTCCCTGTGCCTGAACGTCGAGGTCCTCTCGGCCGACGGCACCGCGGTCAGCCTGCGCGACACCGATGACGAGGTCTACCGCGCCGCGGAAGAGCTCGGCATCAACATCTCCTCCCGGTTCGAGTCGTCCTCCGTCGACGACATCTGATCCGCGCCAGCATCTGACGACCTCCCGTCTCTGACGAGACACCCTGTTTTCCGACAAGGAGAAAACATTGCTCGACGTAACCACTTTCGATGAGCTGCGCATCGGCCTCGCAACGGCCGATGACATCCGTCGCTGGTCGCACGGTGAAGTGAAGAAGCCCGAGACCATCAACTACCGCACCCTGAAGCCCGAGAAGGACGGCCTGTTCGGCGAGCAGATCTTCGGACCCTCTCGCGACTGGGAGTGCTCCTGCGGCAAGTACAAGCGAGTCCGCTTCAAGGGCATCGTCTGCGAGCGCTGCGGCGTCGAGGTCACCAAGTCCTCGGTCCGCCGCGAGCGGATGGGCCACATCGAGCTCGCCGCCCCCGTCACCCACATCTGGTACTTCAAGGGCGTCCCCTCGCGCCTCGGATACCTGCTGGACATGGCGCCGAAGGACCTCGAGAAGGTCATCTACTTCGCGGCGTACATGATCATCGACGTGGACGACGACGGCCGTCACGCCGACATGCCCGGGCTCGAGAACGAGCTCCGGCTCGAGATCAAGACCCTCTCGGACCAGCGCGACTCCCGCATCGCGGACCGCCTGGCGCGCCTGGAGACCGACCTCGCCGCCCTGGAGGCGGAGGGCGCCAAGAGCGACCAGAAGCGCCGCACCAAGGACGGCGCCGAGAAGGAGATGGGCCAGATCCGCAAGTCCTTCGACGAGGACATCGCGCGGCTCGAGAGCGTGTGGGAGCAGTTCCGCACCCTCAAGGTCGGCGACCTCAAGCCCGAGGACGCGGTCTTCAACGAGCTCGTCGACCGGTACGGCGTCTACTTCGAGGCCTACATGGGCGCCGAGGCGATCAAGAAGCGCCTCGAGCAGTTCGACCTCCAGGCCGAGGCCGAGACGCTGCACCTGCAGATCGCCGAGGGCAAGGGTCAGAAGAAGATCCGCGCCATCAAGCGCCTGCGCGTCGTCAACTCGTTCCTCGCCACCGGCAACTCGCCGGCCGCGATGGTCCTCGACGTCGTCCCGGTCATCCCGCCGGAGCTGCGCCCGATGGTGCAGCTCGACGGAGGCCGGTTCGCGACCAGCGACCTGAACGACCTCTACCGTCGCGTGATCAACCGCAACAACCGACTCCGCCGCCTGCTCGACCTCGGTGCCCCCGAGATCATCGTGAACAACGAGAAGCGCATGCTCCAGGAGGCGGTCGACGCCCTCTTCGACAACGGCCGCCGCGGCCGCCCCGTCACCGGAACCGGCAACCGCGCCCTCAAGTCCCTGAGCGACATGCTCAAGGGAAAGCAGGGTCGCTTCCGCCAGAACCTGCTGGGCAAGCGCGTCGACTACTCGGGACGCTCGGTCATCATCGTCGGCCCGCAGCTCAAGCTGCACCAGTGCGGTCTGCCCAAGCAGATGGCGCTGGAGCTGTTCAAGCCGTTCGTGATCAAGCGCCTGATCGACCTGTCGCACGCGCAGAACATCAAGGCCGCCAAGCGCATGGTGGAGCGCTCGCGCCCGCAGGTGTGGGACGTGCTCGAGGAGATCATCCGCGAGCGCCCCGTCCTGCTGAACCGTGCGCCCACGCTGCACCGTCTCGGCATCCAGGCCTTCGAGCCCCAGCTGGTCGAGGGCAAGGCGATCCAGCTGCACCCGCTCGTCTGCGCCGCGTTCAACGCGGACTTCGACGGCGACCAGATGGCCGTCCACCTGCCGCTGTCCGTCGAGGCCCAGGCCGAGGCGCGCATCCTGATGCTCGCGTCGAACAACATCCTCAAGCCCTCGGACGGCCGTCCGGTCACCCTGCCCACGCAGGACATGATCATCGGCCTCCACCACCTGACGACGATCCGCGAGGGCGCCGCCGGCGAGGGCCGCGCGTTCTCCTCCGTCTCGGAGGCGATCCTCGCGAAGGACCAGGGCTCGCTGCACCTGAACTCGAAGGTCAGGATCCGCATGTCGGACGTGTACTTCGCGCAGGGTCAGGCACCCGAGGGCGTCGAGATCGACGAGAACGGCAAGGTCACCGCGCCGGTCCTCCTCGAGACCACGCTCGGCCGCGCCCTCTTCAACGAGGCGCTGCCGGTCGACTACCCCTACTTCGAGCAGGTCGCCGACAAGACGACCATCTCCGGGATCGTCAACGACCTCGCGGAGCGCTACCCGAAGGTGGAGGTCGCCGCCTCCCTCGACCGGATCAAGGACGCCGGCTTCTACTGGGCCACCCGCTCGGGTGTCACCGTGGCGCTGTCCGACATCCTCACGCCTCCGTCGAAGCCCGAGATCATCGCGGGCTACGAGAAGAAGGCCGCGAAGGTCGAGTCCGAGTACGACAAGGGTCTGACCACTCAGGCCGAGCGCCGCCAGGAGCTCGTGAAGATCTGGACCGAGGCGACCGACGAGGTCGCCAAGGCCATGCGCGCGAACTTCCCGACGGACAACACCATCAACCGCATGGTCACCTCCGGTGCCCGCGGCAACTGGCTGCAGGTGCGCAACATCGCCGGCATGCGAGGCCTGGTGAACAACCCGAAGGGCGAGATCATCGCCCGACCGATCATCTCCTCGTACCGCGAGGGCCTGTCGGTCGCCGAGTACTTCATCGCCACGCACGGTGCCCGCAAGGGCCTGGCCGACACCGCGCTCCGCACCGCGGACTCGGGCTACCTGACGCGTCGACTCGTCGACGTCTCGCAGGACGTCATCATCCGCGAGGAGGACTGCGGCACCTCGAAGGGCCTCGACCTGCCGATCATGCTCCAGGACGCCACCGGCGCCTGGATCAAGGACTCCAATGTCGAGAACTCCGTCTACGCCCGTTCGCTCGCCACCCCGGCGTCGAACGAGGCCGGCGAGCTCGTCGCCGAGGCCGGCGAGGACGTGGGCGACGTGCTCATCGAGAAGCTGGTCGGAGCGGGCGTGCGCCACATCAAGGTGCGCTCCGTCCTGACCTGCGAGTCCGCCGTCGGCGTCTGCGCGGCCTGCTACGGCCGCTCGCTCGCCACCGGCAAGCTCGTCGACATCGGAGAGGCCGTCGGCATCATCGCGGCCCAGTCGATCGGCGAGCCCGGCACGCAGCTCACGATGCGCACCTTCCACACCGGTGGATCGGCCTCGGCCGACGACATCACGCAGGGTCTTCCCCGCGTGCAGGAGCTCTTCGAGGCCCGCACCCCCAAGGGCGCGTCGCCGATCGCGGAGGCCGCCGGCCGGATCACCATCGAGGACACCGACCGTGCCCGCCGCGTCATCCTCCAGCCGGACAACGGCGACGAGGCGGTCATCTACCCGGTGCTCAAGCGCTCGCAGCTCCTCATCGAGGACGGCCAGCACGTCGAGCTCGGGCAGCAGCTGCACGTCGGAACGGTCGACCCCAAGGAGGTCCTGCGCGTGCTGGGCGTCCGCGAGGTCCAGAAGCACCTGGTGGGCGGCGTCCAGGGCGTCTACCGCTCGCAGGGTGTGCCGATCCACGACAAGCACATCGAGGTCATCGTGCGTCAGATGCTCCGCAAGGTCACCGTGGTCGACCACGGCGACACGGAGCTGCTGCCGGGCGAGCTCGTCGACCGCTCGCGCTACAGCGAGGTCAACCGTGCGGCTCTGACCGAGGGCAAGCGGACCGCGTCCGCCCGCCAGGAGGTCATGGGCATCACCAAGGCCTCGCTCGCGACCGAGTCGTGGCTGTCGGCCGCGTCCTTCCAGGAGACCACCCGCGTCCTCACGCAGGCGGCCATGGAGGGCAAGCGCGACCCGCTGATGGGCCTGAAGGAGAACGTGATCATCGGAAAGCTGATCCCGGCGGGAACCGGTCTGCCCAAGTACCGGAACGTGTCGGTCGAGGCGACCGAGGAGGCGAAGGCCGAGCGGTACCCCAACCGCATCTTCGCCGACGACGCCGCGTTCAGCGACGCCGACCTCTCGTTCGTCGACTTCGACTCGTTCTCGAGCGACGGCTACGAGCCGGGCAACTACAGCTGATCCAGGTGAGCTGAACGATCGAAGGCCCCGTCGGGACACCGGCGGGGCCTTCGTCATCCCCGACCCGCGGTCACCCGCACGGGGGGCCGCCCGTTCGCGACGAGCGGCCTTCCCCGCAGGAGCGGGGTGATTGACTCGATGGGTGCTCGTCGGGTCGAGCCTGTACCCGTTCCCCGTCCTGGTCGCGGCACGTGAGGAAACGCGCGGATGAGACTCGTGATCGTCGTGCTGGCCGCACTGCTCGTGGTGGTCGGCGTCGTCGTGGTGCCCGCGGTGCGGGCGGAGGCGGCAGAGGCGGTCGCACCCTCGTCCTGCGGCGTCGCGGAGCTGGCTCCCGTGCTCGCGGGCGACGACGTCCGGCCGCGCTCCGCCGCCGCGCTGGTCCCCATCGTGATGCTGCACGGCTGGCTGGGCACGGCGACGCACGACGCCGACCGCACAGGGGCCTTCTCCCATCTCGTCGACATGGTGTCGTCGGAGTCGGCGACCGCTCCGCTCGACGCTCCCGAGACGTCCCTCCTCGGCCGGCTGCAGCAGATCGACGGCGCCGCGGTCTACACCTTCGACTACCGCCGGCTCGCCGCGCGCTGGGTCACCGACCCGGGGATCAGCGACGCGCTCGCCTCCTCGATCGCCTGCCTCGTCTCCGCGACCGGGCACCGCGCCGTCGTCGTCGCGCACTCGATGGGAGGGCTCGCCGCCCGCCAGGCGCTGAGCGGCTCGGTCGACGGGACCGCCGTCGCCTCGATGGTCTCGTCCGTCCTCACCTTCGGCACCCCGAACACGGGATCCGACGTCGCGGAGCGCCTCGGACGGATGGTCGACGACTCCGGCCAGGTCAGCCCCGCGGTGATCGCAGGACTGGACCCGCAGAGCCGGCTGAGCGTCTCGGCGATGCTCGCCTCCTGCGGGGACGCCGTCTCGGAGGACGCCGAGTACGCGGGGGAGTGCACGGGAGTGCCGATGATCGACGCCCTCGCCTCGGCGGCGGGCAAGGGCCTGCGGACGGGATCGACCGAGCTCGGCTCCCTGCCGCCCTGGCCCGCCGGCGTGCACGTGACGGCGCTGGTGGGTGACATCCAGGTGACCGCCGCGGTGGCGCTCGGCCTCGCCACCGCGCCGGTCGACCTCGGCGACATCATGGTCGCGACCGGATCGGCGACGGCCGGAGTCGACGACTACGTGGTCTCGACCTGCCGCTACACCTACCTCGCCGCGGCGGACGTGCCGTCCCTCGTCGCCGAGCTCTCGCCGTTCGCGCGGCTCGGCGATGCTCTGCGCTTCGCGAAGCTCGTGGTCGACGTCGACGCGAGCCCGTGCCACCACGCGCGGCTGACCCGGAACCTCGACCTCGTCGAGCACGCCACCGGCGTCGTGTCGGACGTCGTCGCGGGCGAGCTGTCCGCTCCGCACGCCTCTCGAGCGCAGACCGCGGCGAGGGCGCTCCCGGCGGCGGAGGAGTCCCGGAGGCGGTCGTAGTGACGGGTCGGCGGACACCGCCGAGGAGACACCATGTCGCGTCAGTTGACGGACGTCTGTCGGGAAGCATACGGTCGGACCGGCCCATGGGGAGGCCGCCTGGGGGACAGGCAGCGCGGCCCGCGCGGCACCCGAGCCGCATGCGCGGGCCGCGCCCGTCTCCGATCTCCTCTCACGTTCCGCGCTCCCTCCGGGTACGCTCGGCTGGACAGTAGATGTCGGAGGCTCCTCCGTGCATCCCGGCGCCGGAGGCCTGATGAGCGACGACCCCCTCGATGCGGAGGAGGCGGCGCGTCCTCCCCGCCTGACCCGCGAGCAGGTCCGCACCCGCCTGCTGGACGCCGCTCTCGCGGTCGTCCGCGCCGAGGGCCTGCGCGTCGGAGTCGCCCACCTGCCCCTCGAGGACGTCATCCGCTCGGCGGGTGTTCCGCGCAGCACCGTGTACCGGATCTGGCCCACTCGCCAGTCGTTCTACGACGAGCTGATCGCCGCGATCCCGGAGCGGGTCCTCGCCACCCGCCTCGACCAGCCGTCCCTGCGGGCCGGGAACTCCCACCTCCACCGCAGCCTCGACCCCGAGCCGACCCCGGCGCAGCGCCGCGAGGCCCTGATCGCCTCCGTCCGGGTCGCCGTCGACGCGAACGTCGACAACGTCTTCTCGTCGCAGCACTGGCGCAACTTCATCGCTCTCGCCGGCGCGGTGGGCTCGCACGAGGAGCCGGCGCGGACCGCCATCGGATCCGCTCTGCGGTCCCGCCAGCTGCACTTCATCGACAACATGGCGAAGTACTACGAGCACACCCTCGCCGAGGCGGGGCTCCGGCTGCGCCCGGACCGCGGCGCCGCCGCTCTCGCCTCCGCCGTCTCGGCCCTGATCGAGGGTCTGTGCATCGCGCGGATCGCGGCACCGGAGCTGGTGACCGGCCCGCTCGACCCGGCCGATCCCGACGGACCGTCGCTGGCGGTGGTGTCGGTGCTGCTGCTGATCGACGGGTTCACCGAACCGGACGAGTGATCCGGGTCGCGAGGTCCGCTCAGTCCTCCGCGACCGGCTCCAGCATCCCGTCGACGATCGAGCGGATCGTCCAGGCCGCCAGGGTCCACTCGACCGGCTCGCCGTCGAGGCCGGGGGCGGTCACCGGAGTGTCGAGGTCGTCGTCGAGGAGCCGGCCGCGGTGGGCGAGCCCGTCGATCACGATCGCGGTGAGGTGGGCGAGCTGGAGCGTCGTGAATCCCGGGCGCATCGTCCCGCCGAAGACCTGCAGCGTCTCCTCGTAGAAGTCGCGCATCCGGCGCGTGAGCATGCCCTCGATCCGCTTCGCCGTGGCGCGCACGGCGTCGCGTGCAGGCCCCTCCTCCATCGAGAAGGTGCAGGCGAGCAGCGCGTTGTACGACGACCAGTCGGCGGAGCGGCGGAGCGACTCGGCATTGGCCCGCGCGCCGATGCGGATGGTCTCCCAGGCGACCCGGCGGCGGCCGGCGGCCGTGGAGAGCAGATCGGTGGAGCGCTCGTAGACCTCGCGCATCTCCTGCTGGGCCTCGGGATCGGCGCCCTCCGCGTACCGGTCCCGCACGAAGACCTCGCCGACCAGGTCGGCCACGAACTCTTCGCGCGTGCTCCAGATCCGGTAGACGGAGCTGCGCGGCACGCCGGCCAGGCGGATGTACTCCTCCATGGGCAGGTGCGCGAAGCTCACCGTGAGGCCGTGGACGGAGACGACGTCGCGCGCCGTGGCGATCATGCGGCTGCGGACCTGCTCCGCGGGGATCCTCCGGGCCCGCCGGGAGCCCTCTGCGCTGTCGTCCATGGAGAGGGACACTAGCCGGAGACGGTGCCGCGGGTGGTCCTCCACGCGCTCCGTGAGCCGATCCGGAGTGCTCTGGGGGCGTCCTCCCACTGAGACGGAATGTCCCATCACGTGCACGACGACGTCGCGGACCGCTACGGTGCAGCCGGGGCGGACCCGAACCTGCCCCTGCTAGGGGACCCCCGTGACCGGATTCGATCGGTTCACGCTGGCCGTCGTCGACGGACCAGCGATCGAGCGCGCCGCGCTGCAGGCGCTGCTCGCGCAGCTGCTGCCGCAGTTCTCCCACGACGAGGAGGGCGTCGACCGCATCGCGGTCCTCGACCTGGACGGCGTGCCCGGCGAGGAGGTGGCCGACACCCTCGAGCGTGCGGCGGCCCGGACCGTCGGCCTCGTCGTGCTCTCCTCCTCCGACTCCCTGGAGCCGGTGCGGGCCGTGCTGCGACGGGAGAGGGCGGCCTACGTCTGGAAGGGCGACGACCCCAGCGAGCTCGCGGCGGCGGTCGTCTCGGTCGCCTCCGGCCGGACCTGGATCTCGGACACCGCCCGCCACCGGCTCGTGCACGGGCGCGAGGAGCGCCGCCCGGTGCTGAGCCCGCAGGAGAGCCGTGTGATGCGCGCCTACGGAGCGGGTGCCGCGGTCCGCACCGTGGCAGTCGACCTCAGCGTCGCCGAGCACACCGTCCGCACCTACATCAAGCGGATCCGCGCCAAGTACCTCGAGACCGGCGTCACTCTCGACTCACGGGTCGACTTCTACCGCCACCTCGGCGACCACGACGTCGCCATCCGCCGCGGCGGAGACCGGGTGCGGGCCGGCGCGCAGCAGGCGGCCGGCGACGTGGTCGGCGAGCGCCGAGCCTGAGGCGAGCAGGATCGCGTTCCCGCCGGTGCGCCCCTCGACGAAGGCCGTCGATCCGACCGCGGCGGTGACCGGGAGCAGCTCCCGGACGACCCCGCGCAGGCGGTCCAGCCTCCGGTGGTCGGCGTCGTCGGCGACATTGACCGCGAGGAGCCCGTCGGCGCCGACCCGGGCGGCGAGCGGAGCGAGGACGGACGCGCGGTAGAACGCCTCCGGTATCTCGTCCCCGTCGTAGACGTCGAGCACGACGAGGTCGGCGCTCCAGGGCGGCAGGGGCCCTGCGGCGTCGGCCGTGAGGAGCCGGACGCGCGCGCCGCGGGGGAGCGGCGCGTGCTCGAGCACGAACTCCACGAGTCCCGCCGCGCTCTCCACCGCGAGCTGCTCGGAGCCCGGCCGGGTCGCGGCGACGTACCGGGCCAGGGCCAGGGCTCCGGCTCCGAGGTGCAGCACGCGCAGCGGCTCGCCGGGCGGGGCGGCGGCGTCGACCACCGCGCCGAGGCGCGCGAGGTACTCGAGGTGCAGAGCACGGGGATCGCCCGGATCGATCAGCGACTGCTCCGCGCCGTCGACCGTGAGCAGCAGCGCCTCCGGCCGCACGGGATCCGGCCCCAGCACAGCTGTGCGGCCTCCCGGCAGCAGGAGGGACGGAGGCATCCCGTCACGCTAGCGCTCCTCGCGCGATCCGCCCCGCCGCCGCTACGGTGACAGGCATGGCCGCCCTGATCCTGCTCGACGTCGACGGCGTCCTGAACCCCTCCGTCCGCAGCGATCGCGCCTCGGGCTCGCACCGCCTGGAGCTCGAGCCGGAGCGGGCGGCGCTCGTCGCCCGCCTGGCCGCGGTCGGCACGATCGTGTGGGCCACGACCTGGCCGCCGCGCTTGACGCGGGTCCTCGCCCAGGACCTCGGGCTGCCGGCGGGCACGGAGGCGATCGTCTTCGACGGCGGCCTCCCGCGCGACCCGCGGTTCCCGGGCCGGACGGGCAAGCTCCAGCCCGTCGCGGTGTGGCTGGAGGCGGCCGCCGAGCGCGGCGCGATCGACGCCGTGGTGTGGATCGACGACAACCTCCACGAGGACGCCTACGACTGGGCCCGCGAGCAGAGCACCCCCTTCCACCTGGTGCGTCCGGAGTCGGCGGCGGGCCTCACGAGCGACGAGGTCGCCGGTGCCGAGCACTTCCTGGCCGGACTCCCGGCGTCACACGGCGACATCCGGGAATAGGGCCGCCCCCTCCACTGGTTATCGTCACTCCGGGCGGTTCCGCCGAGCAGCGGTCCGCCCCGGGACGACCCGTCCCCTCGTCGATCCCCGCGCCGCATCCGGCGCAGCGGGACCGCCACGACTCCGTGATGCACCGAAGGACAACACCGTGACCCTCTCCGCCCGCACCTCCCTGCGCGTCCTGCTCGGCACGACCGCCGCCGCCGCCGCCCTGGTCCTCGCCGGCTGCGCGCCCGCCTCGACCGACGACGTGGTCTCCGGCTCGAGCGGCGAGGGCACCGCCTCCGCGAGCTCCGGCCTGACCCTGGCCGAGGTCGAGGAGTCGGGGAAGCTCACCATCGGCACCGAGGGCACCTACCCGCCCTTCTCCTTCCACGCCGACGGCGGGACCGGAGCTCTCACCGGCTACGACGTCGACGTGATCACCGCCGTGGCCGAGAAGCTGGGCGTCGAGCCCGACTTCCAGGAGACGCAGTGGGACGCCATGTTCGCGGGCCTGGACGGAGCGCGCTTCGACGTGATCGCGAACCAGGTCTCGATCAACGACGAGCGCGAGGCGAAGTACGACTTCTCGGAGCCGTACTCGGTCAGCCCCGGCGTCGTGATCGTCCCCTCGAGCGACACCTCGATCACCGACCTCGCCGGCCTCTCCGGCAAGACCACCGCGCAGTCGCTCTCGAGCAACTGGTACACCGTCGCGCAGGAGAACGGCGCCGAGGTCGAGGGCGTCGAGGGCTGGGCGCAGGCTATCGCCCTCGTCGAGCAGGGCCGCGTCGACGCGACCGTGAACGACCGCCTCACCTGGCTCGACTGGTCCACGACCTACCCCGACCAGGCCGCGGGCCTCAAGGTCGCCGTCACCACCGACGACACCTCCGAGAGCGCCTTCACCTTCCCGAAGGGCTCGGACGACCTCGTCGAGGCCGTCGACTCCGCCCTCGACGAGCTGCGCGAGGACGGCACCCTCGCCTCCATTTCCGAGCGCTACTTCGGAGCCGACGTCTCCCAGTAGCCCCACCTCGAGACGGCTCCTCCCCTTCCGGGAGGGGCCGTTTCGTGCGTGAGCGGTCCCGTCGCGGGGGAGCGGCGGAGCGGCTCACGCAGCGGGTCTGCCCGCAAGGGCGCCCGCCCCGGCGCGAAGCGTGCCAGCATTCCCCAGGAGGCGGACATGATCCGCCCCCGACGCCACCACCCGATCGAGCCGACCGCGGATCCTCCCGCGAAGGCGGGAGAACACAATGGACCTCGTCCTCCGGTCGTTCTGGCCGATCCTCTCCGGGGGCATCGTCGGGACGATCCCGCTCGCGCTGGCGAGCTTCGCCATCGGGCTCGTGCTCGCGCTGGCGGTCGCCCTGATGCGGCTCTCGCGGGTGCGGATCCTCTCCTGGATCGCGCGCGCCTACATCTCCGTCATCCGGGGCACGCCGCTCCTGGTGCAGCTGTTCGTGATCTTCTACGGGCTGCCGAGCCTCGGACTGAAGATCGACCCCTGGCCCAGCGCCACCATCGCGTTCGCCCTCAACGTGGGCGGCTACGCGGCGGAGGTGATCCGCGCGGCGATCCTCAGCGTCCCGAAGGGGCAGTGGGAGGCGGCGCACACGATCGGCATGAGCCGCTCGCTCTCGCTGCGGCGCATCATCCTCCCGCAGGCCGCGCGCGTCTCCGTCCCGCCGCTGTCGAACACCTTCATCTCGCTGGTGAAGGACACCTCGCTGGCCTCCCTCATCCTGGTGACCGAGCTCTTCCGGCAGGCGCAGAAGATCGCCACCGCGTCGAGCGAGTTCATGCTCCTCTACCTCGAGGCCGCTCTGATCTACTGGCTCATCTGCCTGGTGCTCTCCAGCGGCCAGGGCCTGCTCGAGAAGCGATTGGACCGCTATGTCGCCCGCTGACACTCCGACCGACGCCCGGCCCGTGCTCACGGCCCGCGGCCTCCGCAAGTCGTTCGGCGGAGTGGAGGTGCTGCGCGGCATCGACCTGGAGGTCCATCGCGGCGAGGTCGTCGCCCTGATCGGGCCGTCCGGCTCGGGCAAGACCACCGTCCTGCGCTCGCTGAACAGCCTCGAGGTGCCGGACGGCGGGGTGGTCGAGCTCGCCGACGGCAGCGTCCTCGACTTCGACCGCGGCGTCGGACGGAAGGCGCTGACCGGGCTGCGCGACCACTCCGCGATGGTCTTCCAGCACTTCAACCTCTTCCCGCACCTGACCGTCCTCCAGAACGTGACGGAGGGGCCTCTGCGAGTGCAGCGCCGTCCCGCGTCCGAGGTGGTCCCGGAGGCGGAGCGCCTGCTCGAGCGCGTCGGCCTCGGCGGCCGGGGGAGCGCCTACCCCTTCGAGCTCTCCGGCGGTCAGCAGCAGCGCGTGGGCATCGTCCGGGCGCTCGCGCTGCGGCCCGATCTGCTCCTCTTCGACGAGCCCACCTCGGCGCTGGACCCGGAGCTGGTCGGCGACGTGCTCTCGCTGATGCGGGAGCTGGCGGGGGAGGGCTGGACCATGCTCGTCGTGACGCACGAGCTCGAGTTCGCCCGGCAGGTGGCCTCGGAGGTCGTCTTCATGGCCGACGGCGTGGTCGTCGAGCGGGGCGCCCCTGCGCAGATCCTCCGGGAGCCGCGAGAGACTCGCACCCGGCAGTTCCTGCACCGCCTCCTCCACCCGCTCGAGTAGACGGTCGGCGCTGTCCCCCGTCGACGGGGAGCCGCGCGGCGCACCGGGCGCGGCGGAAGGCGTGCCTATGCTGTCCGGGTGACCTGGAGCAGCGACGCCGAGACCACGCGGATCCCCTCCGCGACCGAGACGTCCGGCGGAACCGGACCCCAGCCGACCCGGGAGTACGTCTGGCCCGAACCCGTGACGGGCCGGCAGCCGACCGTCGAGCCCGTCGCCCCGGCCGTCGCGGCGTCAGCCCCCAGCGCCCTCGGGCCGGTCGAGGCCGAGCCCGAGCCGGTCCGGCGCTCCGGCAACCGCCTCGCGGGCCTCGCGCTCGCCCTACTGACGACCGCGGTCTTCGCCGTCCTGTACCTCGTCGCCCTGACGGCGATCCGCCTGCTGGTCGACCGCGTCGGCGGCGACCCGGTCGCCCTCGCGCTCGACGCTGCGCCGACCGCGCTCTTCCTCGCCCCGGTGGCCGCGTTCCTCGTCGGCCTGGCGCTGATCGTGCTGGTCGTGAACCGCGCGGGCTGGTGGGCCTACGTCCTCGGCGGCTTCCTCGTCGCCCTCCTCACGGCCGCGGCCGCGCTGGTCGGCGGCTGGAGCGCCGTCGGACCGCTCGCCCTGCCGATCGACCGCTCCCTCGCGCTCGACTACGTCCGCGATCCCGCCGTACTCGCGGCGGTCCTCGCCGCCGGCGTCCTCGGCCGGGAGGCGAGCGTCTGGGGCGGCGCCGCGATCGCGGGCCGTGCCCGGGGCGTCAAGCGCCGCAACGCCGAGCGCGAAGCGGCCGCGCAGTCGTGACTCCGGAGGGGCAGGGGCAGGGCCGCGGAGCCGGCCTGGGCTACGGCCTCGCGCTGGCCGGCTTCGCCGCGTTCCTCTACCTCGCCCTGGTCGTCTGCGCGTTCGGGGTCCTCAGCCTCCTGCTGGACCAGGACGTCGTGCCCGAGCGCGACGCCGGTCCGCTGCTGGGGCCGGTGTCGGTGGCGGTCTGCGTCGTCGCCGTGCTGGTCGCGATGGTGACCCTCGCCGCCCGTCCCGCCGTCCACCGCGTCCTCGGCCCGTCGCTGCTGACCGGGGTCGTCGTCTACCTGCTCTTCCTCGTCACCGGCGGAGCGCTCTACGGGCTCGGCCGCCAGGAGCCGGGGGAGATCCTCGGCTGGATCCTCGACCACGCGCCCACTGTCTTCGCGATCGCGACCGGCGTGCTCGCGGCCGCCGTCCAGCTCGTGTTCCTCCTGCTCCTGGCCCGTCGCGACGCCGGCGGCCGCAGCCCCCACTGGGGCTGGGAGGGCGACGAGCGGGAGTGACGACGGAGTCCCGGCGCGGCTCAGCGCGGCGCTGCGGCATCTCCCAGGGCGAACGCCGCTCGGTTGACCGGCCCCGTCACTCCCCGTAATATTCTTCGGGTGTGCGCTTTGCCGTGCGCTCGTGTCGTGCCTCCGGGTCGATGCGGTCGCCGCACTTCGCTCCACCGGGTCCGCGAGGATCCGCGGGTTCGTCCGATCGGGCGGCCCCCACGGCATACCCCTCACCCTCCCGGTCCCGCTCGCGGGGCCGCGGGGTGCGTCGGGTCCAGATGAACTCGGCCGTTCCCGGAGACGGGAGGGCCGAATGTCGACCATCGATCCGCTGTCACCGTGCAGCATTCAAGGAGCAAAACCAGTGCCAACGATTCAGCAGTTGGTCCGCAAGGGACGCACGCCGAAGGTCACCAAGACCAAGGCGCCCGCCCTGAAGGCCAACCCCCAGCAGCGCGGCGTCTGCACGCGCGTCTACACGACCACGCCCAAGAAGCCGAACTCGGCCCTCCGCAAGGTGGCCCGCGTGAAGCTCTCCAACGGCACCGAGGTCACCGCCTACATCCCCGGCGAGGGCCACAACCTGCAGGAGCACTCGATGGTGCTCGTGCGCGGCGGTCGCGTCAAGGACCTCCCCGGTGTCCGCTACAAGATCGTTCGCGGCGCCCTGGACACCCAGGCCGTCAAGAACCGCAAGCAGGCTCGCAGCCGGTACGGCGCGAAGATGGAGAAGAAGTAATGCCTCGTAAGGGCCCCGCTCCCAAGCGCCCCGTCGTCGCAGACCCCGTCTACGGCGCCCCCATCGTCAGCCAGCTCGTCAACAAGATCCTCCTGGACGGCAAGAAGGGCCTCGCCGAGCGCATCGTCTACGGTGCCCTCGAGGGCGTCGCCGGCAAGAACGGCCAGGACGCGGTCGTCACCCTCAAGAAGGCGCTCGACAACGTCCGCCCGACCCTCGAGGTCCGCAGCCGCCGCGTCGGTGGCTCGACCTACCAGGTCCCGGTCGAAGTCAAGCCCCACCGCGCCAACACCCTCGCGCTCCGCTGGCTCACCAGCTACGCGAAGGCCCGTCGCGAGAAGACGATGACCGAGCGTCTCATGAACGAGATCCTCGACGCGTCGAACGGTCTGGGCGCCGCTGTCAAGCGTCGCGAGGACACCCACAAGATGGCCGAGTCGAACAAGGCCTTCGCGCACTACCGCTGGTAGCGCACCCCGCGGCCGCCTCCGGGCGACCGCGACCACCGGGCCCGCGGCGTCACCGCTGCGGGCCCGGTCCCGGCGGCGGATCGCCCGATCCCCGCGACCGGGCGACCGCCACCACCAGAATCCCAGCCATTCGGCCATGAACCCGGTGCGCTGGCTCCATCACCTATCGGAGGAACTCCGTGGCACAAGATGTGCTCACCGACCTGAACAAGGTCCGCAACATCGGCATCATGGCCCACATCGATGCCGGCAAGACCACCACCACCGAGCGCATCCTGTTCTACACGGGTATCACGCACAAGATCGGCGAGGTCCACGACGGCGCCGCGACGATGGACTGGATGGCGCAGGAGCAGGAGCGCGGCATCACGATCACGTCCGCCGCGACGACCTGCTTCTGGAACAAGAACCAGATCAACATCATCGACACCCCCGGTCACGTCGACTTCACGGTCGAGGTCGAGCGCTCGCTCCGCGTCCTCGACGGCGCCGTCGCCGTCTTCGACGGCAAGGAGGGCGTCGAGCCCCAGTCCGAGACCGTCTGGCGTCAGGCCGACAAGTACGACGTCCCGCGCATCTGCTTCGTCAACAAGATGGACAAGCTCGGCGCCGACTTCTACTACACGGTCGACACGATCATCAAGCGCCTCGGCGCGAAGCCGCTGGTCATCCAGCTGCCCATCGGCGCGGAGTCCTCCTTCGAGGGCGTCGTCGACCTGGTCGAGATGCGCGCGCTCACGTGGCGCGGCGACTCGAAGGGTGACGTCGCGCTCGGCGCGAAGTACGAGATCGAGGAGATCCCGGCCGACCTCGCCGACAAGGCGGCGGAGTACCGCGAGAAGCTCCTCGAGACCGTCGCGGAGACCTCCGACGAGCTGCTCGAGAAGTACTTCGGCGGCGAGGAGCTCACCGTCGCGGAGATCAAGGGCGCCATCCGCAAGATGACCGTCAACTCCGAGATCTACCCGGTGCTCTGCGGCTCGGCGTTCAAGAACCGCGGCGTCCAGCCGATGCTCGACGCTGTCGTGGACTACCTCCCCTCCCCGCTCGACGTCCCCGCCATCGAGGCGCACGACGTCCGCGACGAGGAGAAGGTCATCATGCGCCACGCGGACTCGACCGAGCCCTTCTCGGCGCTCGCGTTCAAGGTCGCCGTGCACCCGTTCTTCGGTCGCCTGACCTACGTCCGCGTCTACTCGGGCAAGCTCGACTCCGGCGCCCAGGTCATCAACTCGACCAAGGGCAAGAAGGAGCGCATCGGCAAGATCTTCCAGATGCACTCCAACAAGGAGAACCCGGTCGACTCGGTCACCGCCGGCCACATCTACGCCGTCATCGGCCTCAAGGACACCACCACCGGTGACACCCTGAGCGACCCGGCCGCGCAGGTCGTGCTCGAGTCGATGACCTTCCCGGAGCCCGTCATCGAGGTCGCCATCGAGCCCAAGACGAAGGCGGACCAGGAGAAGCTCGGTACCGCGATCCAGAAGCTCGCGGAGGAGGACCCCACCTTCCGCACGGAGCAGAACCAGGAGACCGGTCAGACGGTCATCAAGGGAATGGGCGAGCTGCACCTCGACATCCTGGTCGACCGCATGAAGCGCGAGTTCAACGTCGAGGCCAACGTGGGCAAGCCCCAGGTCGCGTACCGCGAGACGATCCGCCGCACGGTCGAGAAGTACGACTACACCCACAAGAAGCAGACGGGTGGCTCCGGCCAGTTCGCGAAGGTCCAGATCACCATCGAGCCGATGGAGGTCGAGGCCGACAAGACCTACGAGTTCGTCAACGGCGTCACCGGTGGCCGCGTCCCGCGCGAGTACATCCCCTCCGTCGACGCGGGCATCCGCGACGCCATGCAGGTCGGCGTGCTCGCCGGCTACCCCATGGTCGGCGTGAAGGCGACCCTGGTCGACGGAGCGGCGCACGACGTCGACTCCTCCGAGATGGCGTTCAAGATCGCCGGCTCGATCGCGTTCAAGGAGGCCTCGCGCAAGGCGCAGCCGGTCCTCCTCGAGCCGCTCATGGCCGTCGAGGTCCGTACTCCCGAGGAGTACATGGGCGACGTCATCGGCGACATCAACTCGCGTCGCGGGATGATCCAGTCGATGGAGGACGCCACCGGCATCAAGGTCATCCGGGCCAACGTCCCGCTGTCCGAGATGTTCGGCTACATCGGAGACCTGCGCTCGAAGACCTCGGGCCGCGCCGTCTACTCGATGACGTTCGAGACCTACGCCGAGGTCCCCAAGGCCGTGGCCGAGGAGATCGTCCAGAAGAACAAGGGCGAGTAGCTCCGCCCCTGGGCCGTCGCCGTTCCCCGGAACGGCGGCGGCCTGGTAGTGTCGTGCGGGTTTGCTGCCGAGTGCAGCGCGCCCCCTGTCGCAGCGGGACGGCCGCACGACCACTGCCGGTAACATACGTACACAAAACCCCCGCAAGTCCTCCTGTCCTCGTGCCGCCCCGTGCGGCCGCCCGGATGCGGATGCTTGCACCTAAGTCCTGAGGAGGACCCACAGTGGCTAAGGCCAAGTTCGAGCGGACCAAGCCGCACGTCAACATCGGAACCATCGGTCACGTCGACCACGGAAAGACCACGCTCACCGCGGCGATCTCGAAGGTTCTGGCGGACAAGTTCCCGTCCGCGACCAACGTCCAGCGTGACTTCGCGTCGATCGACTCCGCTCCCGAGGAGCGCCAGCGCGGCATCACGATCAACATCTCGCACGTCGAGTACGAGACGCCGAAGCGCCACTACGCGCACGTCGACGCTCCGGGTCACGCCGACTACATCAAGAACATGATCACCGGCGCGGCCCAGATGGACGGCGCGATCCTCGTGGTCGCCGCCACCGACGGCCCGATGGCTCAGACCCGTGAGCACGTCCTCCTCGCCAAGCAGGTCGGCGTCCCCTACCTCCTCGTCGCGCTGAACAAGGCCGACATGGTGGACGACGAGGAGATCCTGGAGCTCGTCGAGCTCGAGGTCCGCGAGCTCCTCTCGTCGCAGGGCTTCCCCGGCGACGACGCCCCCGTCGTGCGCGTCTCCGGCCTCAAGGCCCTCGAGGGCGACGACACCTGGACCCAGTCGATCCTCGACCTGATGGACGCGGTCGACGAGTCCATCCCGGACCCGGTGCGCGACAAGGACAAGCCGTTCCTCATGCCGATCGAGGACGTCTTCACGATCACCGGTCGTGGAACCGTCGTCACCGGCCGTGCGGAGCGTGGAACCCTTGCTCTGAACTCCGAGGTCGAGATCGTCGGCATCCGCCCGACGCAGAAGACCACGGTCACCGGAATCGAGATGTTCCACAAGCAGCTCGACGAGGCCTGGGCCGGCGAGAACTGCGGTCTGCTCCTTCGCGGCACCAAGCGCGAGGACGTCGAGCGCGGCCAGGTCGTCGTCAAGCCGGGTTCGGTCACGCCGCACACGGACTTCGAGGGCACCGCGTACATCCTGTCCAAGGATGAGGGTGGGCGTCACAACCCGTTCTACGCGAACTACCGTCCGCAGTTCTACTTCCGCACCACCGACGTCACCGGCGTCATCACGCTGCCCGAGGGCACCGAGATGGTCATGCCCGGCGACACCACCGACATGACGGTCGCGCTGATCCAGCCGATCGCCATGGAGGAGGGCCTCGGCTTCGCCATCCGTGAGGGTGGACGCACCGTGGGTGCCGGTACGGTCACCAAGATCATCAAGTAGGTCCGTCCTACTGATCTCTCGAGAGGGGTCGTCCGCTTCGGTGGGCGGCCCCTCTCGTCGTTCCCGGGGACGCCCGGCTAGCGTGGCGGCATGCCCTTCGTGAAGAGCGACCCCCGTGCCCTCCCGCAGTTCTTCGAGTGGGAGGCGGCCGGCCTGGACTGGCTGCGCGAGGCGGACGGCGGTGCGCGCTGTGTCGGGGTGGAGAGGGTGTCGCCCGGGCGCATCGAGCTGGAGGAGATCCGCTCCGTGCGTCCCTCGGCCGAGCCGGCTCGGGCTCTCGGCGCCGCGCTCGCCCGGACGCACGACGCCGGAGCCGCGGCGTTCGGAACGCCGCCCCCGGGATGGACCGGCCCCGCCTACATCGGCCGCCGCGGGATGCCGTGCCGCCCGGACGACTCGTGGGGGCGCTTCTACGCGGAGCAGCGGGTGCGGCCGTTCCTCAGCCCCGCCGTGGAGGCGGGCAACCTCACGGCAGCCGAGTCGCGGCTCGTCGAGCAGGCTCTGGGCCGGGTGACGGCCGGAGCCTTCGACGACGGTGCGGGGCCCGCCCGGATCCACGGGGACCTCTGGACCGGCAACGTGCTCTGGACGGCGGACGGCGCCGTCCTGATCGACCCCGCCGCTCACGGGGGACACCGCGAGACCGATCTGGCGATGCTGGCCCTCTTCGGTGCTCCGCACCTCGACGCCGTCCTCGAGGGCTACCGCGAGCAGCATCCGCTGGGGGCCGGCTACGAGGAGCGGGTGCCACTCCACCAGCTGCACCCGCTCGCCGTTCACGCCGCCGGTCACGGTCCGTCCTACGGCCGCGCCCTGGCAGACGCAGCGGAGCAGGTGATCGCACTGGCCGGCTGACCGGCGCGCCCGCACCGTTCCCCCAGCCGGGAGCGCCACACTGAGGCACGCGCCGCCCTGTGCGCGTTTACAAGGAGGCATCATCGTGGATCTCGGGAAGCTCGGACGCCAGGCCGGCGAACTGCTCAACAGCCGGAAGGCCCAGGACGCGCTGCGGAGCGAGAAGGCCGAGCAGGTCTCCGACCAGACCCTCGAGAAGGCGGGCGAGATCGCCAGCCGCCTCACCAACGGCAAGTACGACGACCGCATCGAGGACCTGAAGCGCCAGGCCGACAAGCGGATCGGCAACGAGTAGCGGCTGCCGACCGACTGCTCGTCCCCGCCGTCAAGCGGGTGCGGGCCTCGGATCCGCCGTCCTATCGTCGGATCGATGGCTGACACTCGCGCGCGACGACTCCGCAGGACCGATTCGAGCGGGCGCGGCTACACCCGGGTGCGCGCGGGCTCCGGCTTCAGCTACCGCGACCCGAAGGGCGCGACCGTCGCCGACAAGGAGCTGCGCGCGCGCTTCGACCGTCTCGGCATCCCGCCGGCCTGGACGGACGTCTGGATCGCCCCGTACCCCAACGGGCACATCCAGGCCACCGGTGTCGACTCCGCCGGCCGCCGCCAGTACATCTACCATCCGACCTGGCGCGAGCAGAAGGACCGGATCAAGTTCGACCGGGCGCTGCGGCTCGCGGAGGCCCTGCCCGGGGCGCGCCGGGCCGTGACCATCGCCCTCCGCTCGGACGGACCCAGCCGCGAGCGCGCGCTGGCCACCGCCTTCCGGATGCTCGACACCGGGTCGCTCCGCGTCGGCAGCGAGAGGTACGCGAAGGAGCACGGCAGCATCGGCCTCTCGACGCTCCTGTGCGCGCACGCCACGACCCACGGGGACCGGGTCGCCCTCGCCTTCCCCGGGAAGAGCCATCAGGCGTGGACGAGCGAGATCCTCGACCACGACCTCTCGCGCGTCGTCCGTGCTCTCAAGCGTCGCGGGCCGAACGCCCGCCTGCTCGCCTGGAAGGACGGGCGGGAGTGGCGGCCGGTCTCGGCGCCCGAGATCAACGACTACGTGCGCGAGCGCGCCGGCGACGACTTCACGGCGAAGGACTTCCGCACTCTGCACGGCACGGTCGCGGCCGCGCTGAGCCTGGCGAAGTCGGGCCCGCAGGCCACGCAGCGCGCTCGGAACTCCGCGATCGCCCAGGCGATGCGCGACGCCTCGGACGTGCTCGGGAACACGCCGACGGTCGCCCGCGCCAGCTACGTCGACCCGCGGCTGCTGGACCACTTCCGCGCCGGCGAGACCATCGACGCGTCGCGCCCCGCGTCGGCCGAGACCGCCGTCCGGGCGCTGCTCTTCGAGTAGCGGGGGAGGCGCTCCGACCCGCGCTGCTGCTCGGACCGACCGGCTCCCCAGGGCCGTCACGACGTGCTCGCGGAGGAGCCCTCCGGCGCGACACGCCCGGGTTGCAGGGGTGGGGCATCTGTGGGAGACTCTTCTAGTTCAAAATTTCCTCTCGGGCGGCGTGCTGCTCGGAGGGGGACACTGCCAGGCAGTGCCGAGACGGCATCGCGGAGGCTCGACCCGAGAGGGCGGCCACGCGGATGCGACGTCGAGGCGGCGGGTAGCAGAACGACAACAACCGACATCTCAACGGTCTCTCCGTGCGTCGTGCGTTCTGCACGCCGATCGGAGCGCCCCGAGGGTGCGGTGCTTTTGACAGAAGAACACTGGTTGCACTTTTCCGGGTCACCGGAGTTCCTTCGCGAGCGCGTCCAATGCGAGACGAGTCCGGCTCCGGCCGGGGGAGTCGCGTACGACGCAATAACAAGAGAGTGAGAGATCACACATGGCGGGACAGAAGATCCGCATCCGACTGAAGTCGTACGACCACGAGGTCATCGACACGTCGGCGCGCAAGATCGTCGACACGGTCACCCGTGCCGGTGCAACAGTGGTCGGCCCCGTGCCGTTGCCGACCGAGAAGAACGTGGTCTGCGTGATCCGTTCTCCCCACAAGTACAAGGACAGCCGCGAGCACTTCGAGATGCGCACCCACAAGCGCCTCATCGACATCATCGACCCGACGCCCAAGGCCGTCGACTCGCTCATGCGGCTCGACCTGCCGGCCGACGTCAACATCGAGATCAAGCTCTAAGGAGGAGTGCCACCATGTCTGTCACTGTTTCCCCCACGCTGAAGACCAGCAAGGGCCTCCTCGGCACCAAGCTCGGAATGACCCAGGTCTGGGACGAGAACAACAAGCTCGTGCCGGTCACCGTCATCGAGATCAGCCCCAATGTCGTGACCCAGGTCCGCACGGAGGAGAAGGACGGCTACACCGCCGTCCAGCTCGCCGCCGGTGCGATCGACCCGCGCAAGGTGAACAAGCCCGCCGCCGGTCACTTCGACGCCGCGGGCGTCACCCCCCGCCGCCACCTCACCGAGGTCCGCACCTCCGACGCCGCCGACTACTCGGCCGGCCAGGAGCTGACCGTGGACGCCGTCTTCGAGGCCGGCACCAAGGTCGACGTCGTCGGCACCAGCAAGGGCAAGGGCTTCGCCGGCGTCATGAAGCGTCACAACTTCAAGGGCGTCTCGGCTTCGCACGGTTCGCACCGCAACCACCGCAAGCCCGGCTCCATCGGCGCCTCCTCGACCCCCAGCCGTGTCTTCAAGGGCATGCGCATGGCCGGTCGCATGGGTGGCGAGCGCGTCACCGTGCTCAACCTCAAGGTGCAATCCGTCGACGCCGAGAAGGGCCTGCTGCTCGTCAAGGGCGCCGTCCCCGGTGCCCGCGGTCGCCTCGTGTTCGTTCGCAACGCCGTGAAGGGAGCGTAGTTCCATGGCTACCTCTGTCGACATCATCGACGTCAAGGGCCAGAAGGCGGGCTCGGTCGAGCTCCCCGCCGCACTCTTCGACGTCCAGACCAACATCCCCCTCATCCACCAGGTCGTCGTGGCCCAGCTCGCCGCGGCGCGCCAGGGAACCCACAAGACGAAGAACCGCGGTGAGGTCTCCGGAGCCGGTCGCAAGCCGTTCAAGCAGAAGGGAACCGGTCGCGCTCGTCAGGGCTCGATCCGCGCCCCGCACATGACCGGTGGTGGCGTGGTCCACGGACCGACCCCCCGCAGCTACGCGCAGCGCACCCCCAAGAAGATGATCGCCGCGGCTCTGCTCGGCGCTCTCTCGGACCGCGCCCGCGGTGCCCGCATCCACGTGGTCGAGTCCCTCGCCCTCGGCGACACCCCCCGGACCAAGGACGTCCTCGTCCTGCTCGACGCCCTCTCGGTGTCGCGCAACGTCCTCGTGGTGCTCGAGCGCGACGACTACATCGCCGAGCTCTCGCTCCGCAACGTGCCGTTCGTGCACATCCTGCCGGCCGACCAGCTCAACGCGTACGACGTGCTCGTCTCCGACGACATCGTGTTCTCGAAGGGCGCGCTCGACGCGTTCATCGCGGCCAAGTCGGGCGTCGAGTCCAACAAGGAAGAGGTGAACGCATGAGCCAGTCCGCCGCGTTCAACAAGGACCCCCGCGACGTCATCATCTCCCCGGTGGTCTCGGAGAAGTCCTACGGCCTGATCGACGAGGGCAAGTACACCTTCGTGGTCGACCCGCGTTCGAACAAGACCGAGATCAAGCTCGCCATCGAGAAGATCTTCGGCGTCGAGGTCGCGTCGATCAACACGCTGAACCGCCAGGGCAAGACCCGCCGCACGAAGTTCGGCACCGGCAAGCGCAAGGACACCAAGCGCGCGATCGTCACGCTGAAGTCCGGCTCCATCGACATCTTCACGAGCGTCGGCTGAGCCGAAGAAGCGTAGAGGAAACAGACAATGGCTATTCGTAAGTACAAGCCCACGACCCCCGGTCGCCGCGGCTCCAGCGTTGCCGACTTCGCCGAGATCACCCGCTCGACGCCCGAGAAGTCGCTCCTGCGCCCGCTGTCCAAGACCGGTGGCCGCAACAACTCCGGCCGCATCACGACGCGTCACATCGGTGGTGGCCACAAGCGCCAGTACCGTCTGATCGACTTCCGTCGCAACGACAAGGACGGCGTCAACGCCAAGGTCGCTCACATCGAGTACGACCCCAACCGCACGGCGCGCATCGCGCTGCTCCACTTCGTGGACGGCACCAAGCGCTACATCCTGGCCCCGAACAAGCTCTCGCAGGGCGACGTCGTGGAGTCGGGCGCCGGCGCCGACATCAAGCCCGGCAACAACCTGCCGCTGCGCAACATCCCGACCGGTACGGTCATCCACGCCATCGAGATCAAGCCGGGAGGCGGCGCCAAGCTCGCCCGCTCGGCCGGCACCTCGGTCCGCCTCGTCGCCAAGGACGGCCCCTACGCGCAGCTCCGCCTGCCGTCGGGCGAGATCCGCAACGTCGATGCGCGCTGCCGCGCCACGATCGGCGAGGTCGGCAACGCCGAGCAGTCGAACATCAACTGGGGCAAGGCCGGCCGCATGCGCTGGAAGGGCGTCCGCCCGACCGTCCGCGGTGTCGCGATGAACCCGGTCGACCACCCGCACGGTGGTGGAGAGGGCAAGACCTCCGGTGGACGCCACCCGGTCAGCCCGTGGGGTCAGTCCGAGGGACGCACCCGTCGCCCCAACAAGGAGAGCGACAAGCTCATCGTTCGCCGCCGCACCGCCGGTAAGAAGCGCAAGTAGGAGTTGTAGAAGATGCCTCGCAGTCTCAAGAAGGGCCCCTTCGTTGACGACCACCTGCTCCGCAAGGTGTTCACGGCCAACGAAGCCGGCAACAAGAACGTCATCAAGACCTGGTCGCGCCGTTCGATGATCATCCCGGCGATGCTGGGCCACACCATCGCCGTCCACGACGGTCGCAAGCACATCCCTGTGTTCGTGACCGAGACCATGGTCGGCCACAAGCTCGGCGAGTTCGCCCCCACTCGGACCTTCCGCGGTCACGAGAAGGACGACAAGAAGGGCCGTCGCCGCTGACGCGGCGACGAGAAGGAGGAGAGAAATGGTGGAGTCGATCGCACGCGTGCGACACATCCGCGTCACCCCCCAGAAGGCTCGCCGTGTCGTGAACCTGATCCGCGGGAAGCAGGCTCAGGAGGCACTGGCCATCCTGAAGTTCGCGCCGCAGGGTGCGTCCGAGCCCGTCTACAAGCTCGTCGCCTCGGCGATGGCCAACGCTCGCGTCAAGGCCGATGCCTCGAACGAGTACCTCGACGACCAGGACCTGATCGTGTCCCGCGCCTTCGTCGATGAGGGAACCACCCTCAAGCGATTCCAGCCCCGTGCTCAGGGTCGTGCCTTCCGCATCAACAAGCGCACCAGCCACATCACCGTCGTGCTGGCCACTCCTGAGGAGGGGACCAAGTAATGGGTCAGAAAGTAAACCCCTACGGTTTCCGTCTGGGAATCACCACCGACCACGTGTCGCGCTGGTTCTCCGACAGCACCAAGAAGGGCCAGCGGTACAGCGACTACCTCGCCGAGGACGTCAAGATCCGCCGACTCCTCGCCACGCAGCTCGACCGTGCGGGCGTCGCCCGCATCGAGATCGAGCGCACCCGTGACCGGGTCCGCGTCGACATCCACACCGCCCGCCCGGGCATCGTGATCGGCCGCCGCGGCGCCGAGGCCGAGCGCATCCGTGCCGACCTCGAGAAGCTCACGGGCAAGCAGATCCAGCTGAACATCCTCGAGGTCAAGAACCCCGAGGCCGAGGCTCAGCTGGTCGCCCAGGGTATCGCCGAGCAGCTCTCCGCCCGCGTGGCCTTCCGCCGCGCGATGCGCAAGGGCCTGCAGGGTGCTCAGCGCGCCGGCGCCAAGGGCGTCCGCATCCAGGTCTCCGGCCGCCTCGGCGGCGCCGAGATGAGCCGCTCGGAGTTCTACCGCGAGGGACGCGTGCCGCTGCACACCCTCCGCGCGAACATCGACTACGGCTTCTACGAGGCGAAGACCACCTTCGGCCGCATCGGCGTGAAGGTCTGGATCTACAAGGGCGACATCACCAACAAGGAGCTCGCCCGCGAGCAGGCGAACAGCAAGTCGTCGCGCCCCGAGCGCAGCGACCGTCCGCGCCGTGCACCCCGCCAGCAGAGCGAGGCGCCCGTCGCAGCAGGAGTTGAGGCATAACCATGTTGATTCCGCGTCGAGTCAAGCACCGCAAGCAGCACCACCCGGGCCGGTCCGGCCAGGCCACCGGTGGCACCAAGGTGTCGTTCGGTGAGTTCGGCATCCAGGCCCTCACCCCCGCCTACGTGACCAACCGTCAGATCGAGTCCGCTCGTATCGCGATGACGCGTCACATCAAGCGCGGCGGAAAGGTGTGGATCAACATCTACCCCGACCGTCCGCTCACCAAGAAGCCCGCCGAGACCCGCATGGGTTCCGGTAAGGGCTCGCCGGAGTGGTGGGTCGCGAACGTCAAGCCGGGTCGCGTCCTCTTCGAGGTCGCCGGCGTCGACGAGCAGCTCGCTCGTGAGGCCATGACCCGTGCCATCCACAAGCTGCCCCTCAAGGCACGCATCATCAAGCGCGAGGAGGGAGACGCGTAATGGCGATCGGATCCAAGGAGCTCGCCCCCGCCGAGCTCGACACCTACGAGGACGAGCGTCTCGTCACCGAGCTGAAGAAGGCCAAGGAGGAGCTGTTCAACCTCCGCTTCCAGTCGGCCACCGGTCAGCTGGACACCAACGGCCGCCTGCGTGCCGTCAAGCGCGACATCGCCCGCATCTACACGGTCATCCGTGAGCGCGAGCTGGGCATCCGCGCCACCCCCGCACCCGTCGAGGCCCCGGCCAAGGCGGAGAAGAAGCCCAAGACCAAGAAGGCCGCCAAGGCCGAGGTCGAGGCGACCGAGTCGAACGAGGAGGCCAAGTAATGGCAACCGTCAATGACAGCGCCGGCCACGAGTCGGCCGCCCACGACGTGAAGGAGGCGGGCGCTCGCGGATACCGCAAGACCCGTCGCGGCTACGTCACCAGCGACAAGATGGACAAGACCATCGTCGTCGAGGTCGAGGACCGGGTGAAGCACCCGCTGTACGGCAAGGTCATCCGCCGTACGTCCAAGGTCAAGGTCCACGACGAGCTGAACTCCGCCGGCATCGGCGACTCCGTCGTCATCAGCGAGACCCGTCCCCTCAGCGCCACCAAGCGCTGGCGCCTGGTCGAGATCCTCGAGAAGGCCAAGTAGGCCGCGGCCTACTTGAGTTAGCAGGAGAGACACATGCTTCAGCAAGAATCCCGAGTCAAGGTCGCCGACAACACCGGCGCCAAGATGCTCCTCACCATCCGCGTCCTCGGAGGCTCCGGCCGCCGCTACGCGGGCCTCGGTGACATCATCGTCGCCACCGTCAAGGACGCGATCCCCGGTGGCAACGTGAAGAAGGGCGACGTGGTCAAGGCCGTCATCGTCCGCACCATCAAGCAGACCCGTCGCGCCGACGGCTCGTACATCAAGTTCGACGAGAACGCCGCCGTCATCCTCAAGAACGACGGGGACCCCCGTGGCACCCGCATCTTCGGACCGGTCGGTCGCGAGCTCCGCGACAAGAAGTTCATGAAGATCGTCTCGCTGGCACCGGAGGTTATCTAGTCATGGCCAAGATCAAGAAGGGTGACCTCGTCCAGGTCATCTCGGGCGCTACCCAGGCCCGCGGTGGAGACCGCGGCAAGCAGGGCAAGGTCCTCGAGGTGCTGGTCGAGCGCAACCGCGTCGTCGTCGAGGGCGTGAACTTCGTCAAGAAGCACGTCCGCGTCGGCCAGACGCAGCGCGGCTCGAAGGAGGGCGGCATCGAGACCGTCGAGGCCTCGATCCACATCTCCAACGTCGCGCTCGTCGACCCGAAGACCAAGAAGCCGACCCGGGTCGGCCACCGCAACGTGGCCGTCACCAAGGACGGCGTGACCAAGACCGTTCGCGTGCGCTACGCGAAGGCGTCGGGTGAGGAACTGTAATGACTGACACCACCGCAGTGGCTGCGAAGGTTCAGCCGCGGCTCAAGGCCAAGTACCAGGCCGACATCATCCCCGCTCTCAAGGAGCAGTTCGGCTTCGGCAACGTCCACCAGGTCCCCGGCCTGATCAAGGTCGTCGTCAACACCGGTGTCGGTGAGGCCGCCCGCGACGGCAAGATCATCGACGGCGCGGTCAAGGACCTCACCGCCATCACCGGTCAGAAGCCGCAGGTCACCAAGGCCCGCAAGTCCATCGCGCAGTTCAAGCTGCGCGAGGGTCAGGCCATCGGCGCTCACGTCACCCTCCGGGGCGACCGCGCCTGGGAGTTCCTGGACCGCCTGCTCTCGGTGGCGCTGCCCCGCATCCGCGACTTCCGCGGGCTGTCGGACCGCCAGTTCGACGGCAACGGCAACTACACCTTCGGCATCACGGAGCAGTCGATCTTCCACGAGATCGACCAGGACCGCATCGACCGCGTCCGCGGCTTCGACGTGACCGTCGTGACCACCGCCAAGACCGACGACGAGGGTCGCGCGCTGCTCAAGCAGCTCGGCTTCCCGTTCAAGTCGTCGGACAACGCGTAAGCAGCAAGCCTCGAGGCCGGGGGACGGTGAGAACCGCCCTCCGGCCTCGTCGTGCGTCCGCCGCCGGACCGGTCCGTCCGGAGCCGGCGGCGGGCGCCTCGCGGGATCCCGGATCCCGTGCACGATCGGCCCTCGACCGCAGGACCTCGGCCATGTAGCATGGCTCGTTGGCGTGCGTTCGCGCGGCCGCATGGGCGTCGACGTCGTCGGCGCCGTCCCACACCACAGGTCGTCACTCTTGTAAAGGGTGCCGAAACCAGGCGAGAAAGGCACCATCAGCCATGACCATGACTGATCCGGTCGCAGATCTGCTGACCAGAATCCGTAACGCGAACTCCGCGCATCACGACTCCATCACCCTCCCGGGCTCGAAGCTCAAGGCGAACATCGCCGAGATCCTCAAGACCGAGGGCTACATCGCCGACTGGAAGGTCGAGGAGGCGCGCGTCGGCACGACGCTCTCCATCTCCCTCAAGTACGGCCCGAACCGCGAGCGCTCGATCGCCGGCATCAAGCGGGTCTCGAAGCCCGGACTCCGCGTGTACGCGAAGTCGGCCGAGATCCCCACCGTGCTCGGCGGCCTCGGCGTCGCCATCCTGTCCACCTCGAGCGGTCTCCTGACCGACCGCCAGGCCGAGAAGAAGGGCGTGGGTGGGGAAGTCCTCGCCTACGTGTGGTAACCCCTCATGTCGCGTATTGGAAGACTCCCCATCGAGATCCCGGCGGGCGTCGACGTCTCCGTCGCCGGATCCGCTGTGACCGTCAAGGGCCCCAAGGGCGAGCTGACCGTCTCGGTCGCCAGCCCCATCCAGGTGTCCGTCGAGAACGGCCAGGTGCTGGTCTCGCGTCCCGATGACGAGCGCGAGTCGCGCTCGCTCCACGGCCTCACCCGCACGCTCATCGCGAACGACATCATCGGTGTCACGCAGGGCTACTCCAAGGGCCTCGAGGTCGTCGGAACCGGTTACCGCGTGCTGGCGAAGGGCTCGGACATCGAGTTCGCGCTCGGCTTCTCGCACCCGGTCGTCGTCACCCCGCCCGCGGGCATCTCGTTCACGGTCGAGGGCAACAACAAGCTCACCGTGCGCGGCATCTCGAAGCAGGCCGTCGGTGAGGTGGCCGCCAACATTCGTAAGATCCGCAAGCCCGAGCCCTACAAGGGCAAGGGCGTGCGCTACGCCGGCGAGGTCGTTCGCCGCAAGGCCGGAAAGAGCGGTAAGTGATCATGGGACTCGGAACCAGAGGAAAGAGCAAGTCCGCTGCGCGCGGTCGTCGTCACGACCGTCTGCGCAAGAAGGTCGTCGGATCCGCCGAGCGCCCCCGCCTCGTCGTCAACCGCTCGGCCCGCCACGTCTTCGTGCAGGTCGTCGACGACGCTCAGGGCCGCACCCTCGCGTCGGCGTCGACCCTCGAGGCCGACCTGCGCGTGTTCGACGGCGACAAGACCGCCAAGGCCCGCAAGGTCGGCGAGCTCGTCGCCGAGCGCGCCAAGAACGCCGGTGTCGAGGCGGTCGTCTTCGACCGCGGAGGCAACAAGTACGCCGGTCGCGTCGCCGCGATCGCCGATGGAGCACGAGAGGCAGGGCTCAACCTGTGAGCGCCGCAGAGAACAAGGAACCCGAGGTCGCCGCTGTGTCGGAGGCCCCCGTCGAGACCGCTGCGTCCACGCAGCCGCAGCAGGAGGCTCGTGAGCCCCGCCGCGGCGGCCGCGACCGCAACCAGGGTGGCCGCGACCGCGGTGGCCGTGACGCCGAGAAGAGCCAGTTCCTCGAGCGCGTCGTGACCATCAACCGCGTGTCGAAGGTCGTCAAGGGCGGCCGTCGCTTCAGCTTCACCGCGCTCGTGGTCGTCGGAGACGGCAACGGACTGGTGGGCGTCGGCTACGGCAAGGCCCGCGAGGTCCCGACCGCCATCTCCAAGGGCGTCGAGGAGGCGAAGAAGAACTTCTTCCGCGTCCCCCGCGTCGCCTCGACCATCCCGCACCCCGTCCAGGGTGAGGCCGCCGCCGGTGTGGTGCTCCTGCGCCCCGCCGCCGCGGGTACCGGTGTCATCGCCGGCGGTCCCGTCCGCGCCGTCCTCGAGTGCGCCGGCATCCACGACGTCCTGAGCAAGTCGCTCGGCTCGTCGAACACCATCAACATCGTCCACGCGACCGTCGAGGCTCTGAAGCAGCTCGAGGAGCCGCGCGCCGTCGCCGCTCGTCGTGGTCTCGACTTCGACCAGGTCGCGCCGGCACGTCTCGTCCGTGCCGAGGCCGACGCCCTCGCCGCCGCGTCCAACGCGAAGGCAGGTGCCTGATGGCCCAGCTCAAGGTGACCCAGATCAAGTCGAAGGTCAGCGAGAAGCAGTACCAGCGCGACACGCTGCGCTCGCTCGGCCTCAGGAAGATCGGTCAGAGCGTCGTCCGCGAGGACAACGCCCAGAACCGCGGATACGTGAAGACCGTCGCCCACCTGGTGAAGGTCGAGGAGATTGACTAATGGTTGAGACGAAGAAGGCCGCCGCCGCGGAGTCCACGACTCCCGCGCAGGCGACCACCACGAAGGGCGCGGCGGCGCCGGCGACCAAGGAGCACGTGCTCAAGGTCCACCACCTCCGCCCCGCTGCCGGAGCCAAGAAGGCCAAGACCCGCGTGGGTCGCGGTGAGGGCTCCAAGGGAAAGACCGCCGGTCGCGGCACCAAGGGCACCAAGGCCCGCTACCAGGTGCGCGTCGGCTTCGAGGGTGGGCAGATGCCGCTGCACATGCGCACCCCGAAGCTCCGCGGCTTCAAGAACCCGTTCCGGGTCGAGTACCAGGTCGTGAACCTGTCCGCTCTCGCGGAGCTCTACCCCCAGGGCGGCGACGTCACCATCGGCGACCTGGTCGCCAAGGGTGCTGTCCGCAAGAACGAGAAGGTCAAAGTCCTCGGGGACGGCGACATTGCGGTTAAGCTGAACGTCGCGGTCGACAAGGTCTCCAGCTCTGCCGAGCAGAAGATCGTCGCTGCGGGCGGATCCATCAAGTAGCACCAGCAGCTTGTCGGTCGAGCTTGCCACGCCGACTCCCTCCGGGAGTGCGTGGCAAGCTCGACCTGTATCCCGCACCACAGAATTGAGCAGGAGACCTTAGGTAGTGTTTGGCGCCGTTGCGCGGATCTTCCGCACCCCCGACCTCCGCCGCAAGATCGGCTTCACCCTCGCGATCGTGGCGATCTTCCGGCTGGGATCCTTCATCCCTGCTCCGTTCGTCGACTTCAGCGCCGTGCAGGCCTGTCTCGCCGGCAACCAGGGCACCTCGGGTCTCTACGAGCTCGTGAACCTCTTCAGCGGTGGAGCACTGCTCCAGCTGTCGATCTTCGCGCTCGGGATCATGCCGTACATCACGGCGTCGATCATCGTGCAGCTGCTGCGCGTGGTCATCCCTCACTTCGAGACGCTGTACAAGGAGGGGCAGTCCGGTCAGGGCAAGCTCACCCAGTACACGCGGTACCTCACCATCGCGCTCGGCGTCCTCCAGTCGACGACGCTGATCACCGTCGCCCGCTCGGGCGCCCTCTTCGGCAACTCCGGCGTCCCGGAGTGCTCGGCGCTCATCATCACCGACGAGTGGTACTCCATCCTCCTCATGGTCATCACCATGACCGCGGGCACCGGGATCATCATGTGGATGGGCGAGCTCATCACCGAGCGCGGCATCGGCAACGGCATGTCGCTGCTGATCTTCACCTCGATCGCCGCCCAGTTCCCCACCTCCCTGTGGTCGATCGCGCAGTCGCGCGGCTTCGAGACCTTCCTCCTCGTCCTCGGCGTGGGCCTCGTGCTCGTGGTCGCCGTGGTCTTCGTGGAGCAGTCGCAGCGGCGGATCCCCGTGCAGTACGCCAAGCGGATGGTCGGCCGCCGCACCTACGGCGGCAACAACACCTACATCCCGATCAAGGTCAACATGGCCGGCGTCGTGCCCGTCATCTTCGCCTCGTCGCTGCTGTACCTGCCCGCGCTCATCGCGCAGTTCAACCAGCCCGCCGCGGGCCAGGAGGCCCCGGTCTGGGTCACCTGGATCACGAACTACCTCACCAAGGGCGATCACCCGCTCTACATGGCGCTGTACTTCCTCCTGATCGTGGGCTTCACCTACTTCTACGTCGCGATCACCTTCAACCCGGACGAGGTCGCCGACAACATGAAGCGCTACGGCGGCTTCATCCCCGGCATCCGCGCCGGCCGCCCGACCGCCGAGTACCTCAACTACGTGCTCACCCGGGTGACGCTGCCCGGATCGGTCTACCTCGGCCTCATCGCGCTCGTGCCCCTCGTGGCCCTCGCGCTGGTCGGTGCGAACCAGAACTTCCCCTTCGGCGGCACGTCAATCCTGATCATCGTCGGAGTCGGCCTGGAGACGGTGAAGCAGATCGACTCCCAGCTGCAGCAGCGCCACTACGAAGGACTCCTCCGATGACGTCGCACCCGATCGGCTTCCGTCTCCTGCTGATCGGCCCTCCCGGCGCAGGCAAGGGGACCCAGGCCGCTCGGCTGAGCGACATCCTCCGGGTGCCCGCCATCTCGACCGGGGACATCTTCCGCGCGAACGTCGCCAACGAGACCGAGCTCGGTCTCCAGGCGAAGGCCTACCTCGACAACGGGCGCTACGTGCCGGACGAGCTGACCAACGCGATCGTGCACGACCGCCTCCAGGAGGCGGACGCGTCGACCGGGTTCCTGCTCGACGGCTACCCGCGCACCACGGAGCAGGTCGACGAGCTCGACCGCATCCTCGCCGCGGACGACAACCGGCTCGACGCGGTCGTCCAGCTGACGGCCGATCCCGACGAGGTCGTCGGCCGCCTGCTCAAGCGCTCGCTCGAGCAGGGGCGCAGCGACGACACCGAGGACGTCATCCGGCGCCGACTCGCGCTCTACGAGGAGCAGACCGCTCCGCTCATCGACGTCTACGCGGCCCGCGGGCTCGTGGTCGTGGTCGACGGCCTCGGGCCGGTCGACGAGGTGACCGAGCGGATCGTCGTCGCCCTCGAGGGCCACCGCGTGGGCCGCCTCGACACCCCGGCCGCCTGAGCCGTGGCGTTCCGCTCCTCGCTCTACAAGACGCCCGCGCAGCTGCGGTCGATGCTCGCTCCGGGCCTCGCCACGGCCGCCTCGCTCGACGCGGTCCGCGCGGCGGTCCGCCCGGGCGTCACCACGCTCGAGCTCGACGCGATCGCCGAGGCGGCGATCGTCGCGCTCGGCGGCCACTCGAACTTCCAGCTCGTCCCGGGCTACCGGCACACGATCTGCGCCTCGGTCAACGACGAGGTGGTCCACGGCATCCCCGGCGGGCGCGTGCTCGAGCCGGGCGACCTGGTCTCCATCGACAGCGGCGCCGAGATCGACGGCTGGAACGGCGACTCCGCGATGACGGTGGTCCTGCCCGATCCCTCCCGCCCGGAGGAGGTCGCGGCACGCGCCGAGCTCTCGCGGGTGACCGAGGGATCCCTGTGGCGGGGGATCGCCGCCCTCGCCTCCGCCCGCCATCTCAACGAGGTCGGCGCGGCGATCGAGGAGTACATCGAGGACGAGGCCGAGCGCTCGGGCCGCGTCTACGGCATCCTCACCGACTACATCGGCCACGGCATCGGGCGCACCATGCACGAGGCTCCGCCGGTCTTCAACTACCGGGTGCGCCAGCGCGGCCCCGAGGTGAAGCCGGGACTCGTCGTCGCGATCGAGCCGATGGTCACCGCGGGCAGCGCCGAGACCTTCGTCCGCGAGGACGAGTGGACGGTCGCGACCGAGGACAGCGGCATGGCCGCCCACTGGGAGCACTCCGTCGCCGTGCACCACGACGGCATCTGGGTCACCACGCTCGCCGACGGCGGCGCGGCCGGCCTCGCCCCCTACGGGATCGTGCCGACGCCCTTCGCCTAGAGGCCCCAACGCGGAGCTCCTCCGATCCGATGCGGAGGAGGCTCCTCGTGGCCTCTCGCGCCCGGCGGGGGTCCGTCGGGCGCCCACGAAGCGCGGGAGCGGGAGGACGACAGCGCCCTCCGGCTCCACCCGGAGTGCGGGAGTCGGCTAGCTGTCGATCACCCGCACCAGCTCCTCGATGAAGCCGCCGAAGTCCGTGGAGCGCCGGATGAGTCGCTGCACCTCCGCCCGGTCGGCGAACACCTCGACGAACTGGTCGAACACCGACTGGAAGGTGCTGCGGCCGGCCGAGGCGAACGCGATCATAGCGATCACGTTCACCCGCTGCTCGCCCCACTCCATCGCGGTGTCGTTCACGACGATCGCGATGGAGGTGTGGCGGGCGCTCATCGCCATCGCGTGCGGGACCGCGAGGTTGTCGGTGAACGCCGTGGAGCTCATCCGCTCGCGCTCGATGGCGCCGTCGACGTAGTCCTCGTCGATGATGCCGCCGGCGATCATCCGCTCGCCCAGCATCCGGATCATCGCCGCCTCATCGCGCGTGTGCACGTTGCGGAAGAACAGCTCCTCGTCGAAGAACTGCAGCAGCTCGTCCTTGATCTGCGCGCGGCGGCGGTGCCGGCGGACGCGGGCGATGGCCCGGCGTACCGTCTCGACGTCGTGGTCGGTGAGGAACGGCTGCACGACCACGACGTCGTCGGACGCGGGGCGCTCGTCGATCGTGGTGATCACGAGGTCGGCGGTGAGCCGGTCCCAGTCGACGTCGCTCCGCGTGATCAGCGAGCGCACCTCCACCTCGGTGCCGAGCGAGCGCTCGACGCGCAGGCGCAGCATGTGAGCGAGGTCGTAGTAGTTGGGGCAGACGATCACGCAGGACAGACGCTCCTCCCGCCGGGACACCCGCTCGAGGAACGAGCCGACGTGGAGGGCGATGTAGGCGATCTCGTCCTCGTTGACCACGACGCCCCGCCGGCGCTGCAGCCCGCTCGCCAGGAACACGGCGATCTCGTAGGTCATCGGGTAGCTGGTCTTGATCGAGCGGGTGAGCGGGTTGCGAGAGTAGCCGCCCTCGGCGGCCCGGGCGATCAGGTTCCGCACGTGCAGGGCGAGGCGGACGATGAAGCCCTCGTCGTCGAGGTCGACCAGGTACTCGCGGTTGACGTCGGCGACGAGCTCGCGGACGACGGCGAGGTCCTCCGGGTCGAGGTAGTTCTCGACCACGGCGGCGACCGGCTCGTTCTGCCCGGGCGTCGCCACCCGCGTCGTCATCAGGATCGCGAGCTGGGCGAGCTCGGCGTCGGTCAGGCGCGTCGCGAAGTGCCGCTCCACCAGCTCCGCCAGCAGGGCCGCGAGCTCGCCGTGGATCGCGGGGGAGGGGCGGGAGCCGGAGGGGTCCCCGATGCCCCGGGCGACGCGGTCGACGGCGATCGCGATGTGGAGGAGGACGCTGTTCACGCCGTAGTCGTTGATGTAGTAGCCGCGGGTCTCGAGCTCGGCCAGCAGCTCGGTCTTGAAGGCGCCGAGGCCGGGGGAGGCGAACTCGCGCTGGACGTCGTCGAGCGTGAAGACGCCCTGCGCGCTCTCGTCGCGGAACATCCGCGAGATCAGGCGGCGGCGGGCCTCCTCGCTGCCCTCGAGGCGCACCGACGGGCCGCGCCGGACCAGCCCGAGGCCGGCCTCGTCGGCGAGGGCCTTCACCCGGCGCAGATCGGCGTCGACGGTCGACTCGCTCACCGACAGCGCGTCGGCGAGGGCGAAGACGTTTAGGCCCTCGTCGGAGTCGACCAGGCGGCGGACGATGCTGTACAGCCGGTCGCGCGGTGTGTCGGGCTCGACGTCGCGGCTGCGCTGCGCCTCCAGGTACGCCGCGTACGCCTCGCGCGCGAGCCGGTAGCCGTTCGCGGAGGACTCGACCGGCTCCAGCGGGGCGGCCTGCGCCTTCACCGCGGTGACGTAGCTCCGGACGCTGCGGGTGGTGACTCCGAGCCTGTCGGCGAGCTCGTGCGCCGTCACCCAGCCGTCGGCGCGGGAGAGGTACTCCAGCAGTCGTTCGCGGTTGTCAGGCATCAGGCTCCAGGCGTGCGGTCGGGGCGGGCGCCGGGAGCGCCACGACCCTGCCGCGGGCCCGCAGGACGCGGGCGGCGAGTCGTACGTCCCGTCAGTCAATCACCCCGGCGACGCGCCCGGGAGCCCCCGCGCCGCGGGTGGAAGGGGCCGTCTTCCGCCCCCGCGGAAGATTGTCTGCTGGAGGGTGCCGCCCCTCCGAGGGGATGCTTGGATGAATCACGACCCGGACGCGAGGAGGCGAACGAGGTGCGGAAGATCCTGATCGTCTGCGGTGCAGGCGCGTCGAGCACGTTCCTGGCCCACCGGCTGCGAGCGGGCGCGAAGGAGCGCGGCATGGATGCCGTGTTCCGCTCCGAGACCCTCAACGGTCTCGACCACTCCCTCCCCGAGGCCGACGTCCTCCTCGTGGGGCCGCACCTCGAGTCGCAGTTCGACGGACTCCGCCACCGTGCGGAGCTCGTGGGAGCCGCGGCCGCCCTCCTCCCGCCCGATGTCTTCGGAGCGCACGGTGCCGATGCCGTGCTCGAGACCCTGCCCGTCCTCTTCGCCGCTCGCGCGGTCGTCGCAGGCGCGGACGGGGACTCCTCCACCCGCCCGGTCCGTCCGGGCGAGCCCGACTCCGGGCACCACTGATGCAGTCGCGACTGCAGGATCAAGGAGAAACGTTCATGGTCGAGCGCACCGTGCAGGTTGCATCGTCGAAGGGCCTCCACGCCCGCCCCGCCTCGCTCTTCAGCCAGGCCGCGGCGAAGTCGGGTCAGAAGGTCCTCGTCGCCAAGGGCGACGCGACCCCGGTCAACGCCGCGTCGATCCTCGGGATCATCTCGCTCGGCATCGAGCACGGCGACGAGCTCACCGTCAGCGTCGAGGGCGACAACGAGCAGGCCGTGCTCGAGGAGCTCGCGACCTTCCTCACCACCGACCACGACGCGTGACGCGGAGCGTCACGCAAGGCGGCCAGCCCCGGCGCCCACGGCGCCGATAGACGCGGCAGCCCCTGGAGCGTGACGGCGACCCTCAATGGGTCGCACGAGGCGCCTGCGAAACCCGGCGACGGACCGCGTCAGCCTCGGGAACGCAACGGCGACCCTCAACGGCTCGCACGAGGCGCCCGCGAAACCCGCCCCCGCTCACTCCCG